>JAOZKQ010000258.1 GCA_029935275.1 Bacteroidales bacterium
GACAAGCCAAAACTAAACTTAATTTTGTATTTATATCAATTATTTTGAGCTTTTTACCGACTAAATGATTCGAATTCAGGTAATAATTATTGCATTACGAATACTATGACTAAAATAGCCTGGAGCCTGTATAACATATTATCTCATAATTGCACTAAAAAGTTATACAAGCTTCATTTAGTGCAAATAGAGTGTCATAAATTGAAAAAACAGGCGTTTTTTTAAGAACCTAAATAAATTAATTTTACTAAAAAAAGATTAATGAATAAACAAGCAATCAAAACCGTGGTTATATTAATCTTATTAATAAATCTTTTTTTTAGCTGTTCAAAGGATAAAATATTACCATATAAAGATTCAGGTTTAATGGTTGAAGTACGGGTAAATGATTTAATTCAACGGATGACAATCGAAGAGAAAGTTAACCAGATGTTGAAGCTTAAACTGACTGATCTAAAACTGGATGAGAGTGGAAATATTACCAAAGAATCTTTGGATAGTCTATTTAATGGTGAAAGTATCGGGTGTTTGGATCCCCCACGAATTGATGTTGATGGAATTGCAAAATTTTCAGAAGCGGCAGACCGGTACCTGAGGGAAAACACAAGATTAGGCATACCTGCCATTCAGGTGGAATTGAGTGGCATGCATGGACAATTAGCTTATGGTGCAACTAATTTTCCACAGACAATTGGACAGGGAAGCACATGGAATCCGGAATTGATTGGAAGAATGGCAGAAGTCATAGCATATGAGGCAAGCTTATCCGGCTGCGATCAGGCTTTTTCACCCCTGTTTGACCTGGCAAGGGACCCCCGATATGGGAGGGTCGAAGAATGTTTTGGAGAAGATCCATACCTTGTTGCTGAAATGGGCAAAGCCTTTGTGATTGGAATGCAGGGAGATCCGGAGATAACTAAAGACTATATTCCCGAAAATCATTTGATTGCCACTGCAAAACATTACGTTGGGTATTGTACTCCGGTTGCAGGTATAAACATTGCTCCGGTAGAAGTAGGTCCAAGAGATTTCAGGGATTTGCATTTATATCCCTTTGAAAAGGCAGTTAGAGAAGCCAACGTTTATTCAATCATGCCTGCTTATAATGAAGTAAACGGAATCCCGGTACATGCAAGCGAATACCTTCTTCGTGATATTTTGCGAAAGGAATTTGGATTTAAAGGCTACGTATTTGCTGATTATGGAGCAGTGAGCATGATACAAAACAGACATAAACTCACCGCAAACAAAGCTGAAACTGCACTTCTTGCACTGAAGGCGGGAGTTGATCAGGAGGGTTCTGATTATGCATATTCAGAGTTGATTGATCTTGCAAAAAGTGATAAAGAAATTGAGGCATTGGTTAATGAAGCAGTTAGAAATATACTTACTGTTAAATTCAGGGCTGGTTTATTTGATAAACCTTATAAGACTCCTGATAACTTGTCAACACTCGTTCATACTCAGGAATCTATTAAACTGGCACGTGAAATAGCTGAAGAATCTATTGTCCTGCTCAAAAACCAGGATAAACTATTACCCCTTGATATTTCCGCTTTAAAATCAATTGCGATAATCGGCCCCAATGCCAACCAGGTTCAATACGGTGATTATAGTATTACGAAAAATAACTCTTCAGGTGTTACCATTTTAGAAGGGATAAAGAGTATTGTAAAGGATAAGGTTCAGGTTAATTATGCAAAAGGATGTAGTATTACGGCTCTGGATGACAGTGGATTTAAAGAAGCGGTTACAGCCGCTGAAAAAAGTGATGCAGTGGTATTGGTTATTGGCGGAACAAGTATGTCACTCTCCGGGGTTGGTTGGGGCGAAATGGCGGATAAGGGAGCTTATCCAACCTGCGGAGAAGGATATGACAGGTCAGATTTAACTCCACCGGGTGTTCAATCCGCCTTGATACAGGCTGTGTATAATACAGGAACACCTGTAATACTGGTAATGGTTCATGGACGGGCATATAGTATTAAATGGGAGAAAGAAAACCTTCCGGCAATTCTTGAGGCCTGGTATCCCGGTGAAGAGGGCGGTAATGCTGTTGCCCGTATCTTATTCGGGGAAGTAGTACCTTCAGGAAGACTCACTGTATCTGTTCCTCAAACTGTTGGACATGTACCTGTATTTTATAATCATAAACCAACGGGAAGGGGATATTATCACAAATCAGGAACGAGGGAGATACCAGGAAGGGATTATGTGTTTTCCTCCACAGATCCTTTGTTCTCATTTGGGTACGGCTTAAGTTATACTCAATTTGAATATTCCGGCCTCAGAATCGATAAGAAAGAATTAATAGAAACAGATACGCTAAGATTATCTGTAAAGATCAAAAATACCGGTGGTGTAACCGGTAAAGAGGTGGTCCAACTCTATATTAATGATAAAATAAGTTCCGTAACAACTCCGGTCAAAGTATTGAAGGGTTTTAAGAAAACGGAAGTAAATCCATCCGAAACAACTACGGTAAGTTTCTCGGTTCCTTGCAATGAACTCGGTCTATGGGATAAGGAGATGAATTATGTAATTGAACCCGGAGAGTTTGAAATTATGATTGGAGCATCTGCTGATGATATTAGATTAAAAGAATCTATCAAATTGTTAAAAATGAATCTCTAGAATCTATATTTAAATAAAAAGTAATGATAAAAATCTTTAGAATTTTAATCTCAGTTTTATTTTTTTACGTGGTGATTTTTTCATTTAACTGCTGCACAGGAAATAGAGAAGAAGGGACACAACATAATGGAGCAGGCGCTGATAATTTATATATTGGTTGGGCATCTGCCGATATAACACCTGATAAACCGGTTCTCCTTCGCGGACAATTTCATGCACGTATCTCGGAAGGAGTAAAGGATCCGGTTACTGCGACAGCATTGGCAATAGAATCTGGTGAAGGACGATCTTCTGAAAAGATAATCTTGATAAGCTGTGATCTGGTTAATATTAGTGATGATCTGCGGGATAGAGTCAGGGAACTATTAAAAAAATCATTGCCTGAACTTTTACCACAACAGATCATCTTTAATGCAACTCATACACATACAGCACCATATGTTAGTACAGCTAAAGATGCAAAGGAATTATATGGAGTTGAACTGGATGCAATGGCTCCATCCGATTATCTGAAGTTTGTTTCAGAAAGTATTGCAGTTGCTGCAATACAAGCGTGGAATAGCCGCAAACCAGGAGGCATAAGCTATGGACTGGGACATGCCGTGGTTGGGCATAATCGTTTACAGGTTGATTTTTCAAGAAAATCCAGAATGTATGGAAATACTAACAGGGCAGAATTCAGCCATATCGAAGGCTTCGAGGATCATTCCGTTAATTTACTATACACATGGGATAAAAAAAGCAGATTAACGGGAGTCGTAATAAATGTAGCTTCTCCCTCACAGGTTAGTGAAAGTGAGTATTTAATAAGTGCTGATTATTGGCATGATACAAGGGTTGAACTGCATAAACGCCTGGGAAAAGATATTTTTGTTTTGCCACAATGTAGTGCTGCCGGCGACCAATCCCCCCATTTTATGATTGGGGCTAAGGCTGAATATCGTATGCAGCGATTAATGGGGGTAGATAGTATTCAAACTGGCAGATCAAGTATGGGACGAAGAAAACAAATTGCTATTGACATTTCTGATGCAGTTACTTCTGTATTGCCCTATATGAAAGAGAACATTGATTGGGATCCTCTATTTGCACATCAGATGGAAACAGTACAACTGTCAAGACGGCTAATCGATATGGAGGCTGTGAACACAGCGCTTCAGGAAGCTGAGGATTGGAAAAATAAATACGAACAGATACTTCTTGAGATTAAAGAAAATCCTGAAATAAAGGAGAGTCCAAGATGGTATAAGAATGTCACAATATTTCATACCAGAATGATGAGAGGTCATAGTGTTCAGAAGAGGTATGAATTAGAGAAGAGACAACCTAAGATGCCGGTTGAGGTTCATGTTGTTCGCATAGGGGATATGGTTATGGTAACCAACCCTTTTGAACTTTATTTGGATTATGGTATCCGTATTAAAGGACGCAGCCCTGCGATTCAGACATTTGTGATACAACTTGCCGGTAGTGGTTCATATATTCCTACACCTCGTTCGGTTGCAGGAGGTGCATACGGGGCAGTACCTGC
>JAOZKQ010000259.1 GCA_029935275.1 Bacteroidales bacterium
TTTATGTTATCAAGGAGTTTTCAGGACCATTAATTCTAACGTTCCTGATAACCCTATTTGTCATGATAATGCAATTTTTATGGAAATATATAGATGATCTTGTAGGCAAAGGTCTTGATATGACCATAATTAGCCAATTACTTTTTTATTTTGGAATGAGCTTTGTTCCAATGGCATTTCCTCTTGCTATTTTACTGGCATCCCTTATGACTTTTGGAAATCTTGGAGAAAATTTTGAATTAACCGCTATAAAATCAGCAGGAGTATCATTACAACGATTCCTCTCACCCCTAATTGTAATGGTTATACTTATCAGCATCGGGGCTTTCTATTTCTCAAACAACGTCCTTCCTATAACAAACTTAAAATCAAGATCTTTACTTTACGACATCCAAAAACAACGACCTGAATTCAACATCACTGAGGGTCAGTTTTATAATGGTATTGAAGGATATTCAATTAAGATTGCTGAAAAAGATTTCAATACTAACTTACTGAAAAAAATACTTATCTATGACCATACTAAAAAAATGGGAAATATATCTGTAACTTATGCAGACTCCGGATACATGAGAATTACCCCCAATGAGCAAAGCATATATCTAACCCTCTATAATGGTTATTCTTATAATGAAATCACTGATAAATCAAAGAAAAGAAGGAGTAGAAAGGACAAATCCTATCCAGAGCGAAAGGATCGTTTCGAAAAAGAAATCATCATTCTAAAACTTACCGGATTTGGGCTAAACAGAACTGATGAAGACTTATTCAAAAGCAATTATTCTATGCTTAACCTTAAGCAGTTGAGTACAAATACAGACTCAATGAACAATCTTCTTGAGAAAAGGAAAAACCTTTTTATTAACACTTTGGAGAAAAACCAGCTATTTACCAATACTGCATCACTTAAACGAGTTCATAAAAAGACAGAAGCAGATTCTTTGCTCACAAAATCACAAAAAGTTATAGACACCATTCCTTTTATACCCAGAGATATCCTTTCTTCACAAAGTCAGTCTGAACAGGAATCCATTGTTGAAAAATCATTAATGATGGCACGATCTTCCAAAAACTTTATAACAACTACTAAAAACTCTATCATTGCACGCAGGAAGCTAATAAGAAGACATCAGGTAGAATGGCACCGGAAATTCACACTTTCATTTGCATGCCTGATTTTCTTTTTCATTGGGGCACCTCTCGGGGCTATCATCAGAAAAGGAGGCCTGGGATTGCCTATTACCATTTCGGTAGTATTTTTTGTACTTTACTATATCGTTTCTTTATCGGGTGAAAAATTTGTTCGACAGGATGTAATGGGACCCTTTGCCGGAATGTGGCTGGCTTCTTTCATACTACTTCCAATCGGTGTTTTCTTAACTTATAAAGCCACTAACGACTCGTCAATAATGAATGTTGAAACTTACTTGAAATGGCCAAAAAAACTGATTTCATCATTAAATAAAATATTGCCTGCGAAAACCAAAGATGAATATTCTTCAACTATGCAATAAGGTTCCTTATCCTCCTAAAGATGGAGGCTCACTGGCCACCTGGAGTCTTACTTCCGGGATGATGCAGCATGGTGTAAAGCTGAAGGTTATTAGTATGCAAACTTCAAAACATTCCCAAACTAATGAAGAACTTCCACCGGAAATTGCCAACAATATCAGTTATGATATTATTCCGTTAAATACCGACATCAAAATCACCAGGCTCATTCATAATCTTTTATTCTCAAAACTCCCATACAACCTGGAACGGTTTTCCTCTGATAAATTTTCCGGAGAGATCATTTCATCCATAAATGAAAATACTTTTGATATCATCTTGCTTGAAGGATTAAGTATGGCCATCTACATTCCGCTAATTCGCAGCTATACCTCAACTAAAATTGTTATGAGGGCCCATAATATTGAATATAAGATATGGGAAGGGCTCTCTGAAAGTAGAAAAGGGATATTCCGGAAAAATTATCTTAAAATACTATCTTCCAGGTTAAAGCATTTCGAATACCTGCAATTAAGTTTCTATGATGGTATCGTACCCATAACTGAAAATGATGCTGTTCTTATAACAAAAATGGGATATAAGGGCCCTCTTCAGGTTATACCCTTTGGAATGGATCTTAAAAATTACCAGTTCCCTGATAAAGAACCTATACCAAAAGATCTGATCTTTATTGGAGCCCTCGACTGGAATCCCAATATTGATGGATTAAATTGGTTTCTAAATAAAGTGTGGCCTCAAATACATAAAGATTATCCTGATTTGCATTTCCATATTGCCGGTCGGAACCCTTCAAAAAGGCTTTTACCCCTTTTCAAAACCCCGGGAATAAAATATTATGGTGAAGTTGAAGATACAAACTCTTTTATGGCCAAAGGTTCACTATTAGTGGTTCCTCTTTTTTCAGGCAGCGGTATGCGTATTAAAATTATTGAAGGCCTGGCACGGAAGAAATGCATTGTTACAACTCCAAAAGGATCCGAAGGCATTCCTGTAGAAGAGGGAAAGCATCTGTTAACAGCCAGTTCATCAGTGGAATTCATTAACCAGATAAAAAAGATACTGGAAAATCAGAATGTCTGTGAGACCTTAAGCCAGGAAGGTTATCAATTTGTCAAACAAAATTATGATAATTTTGCCCTTACAAAGAAACTTATTGTTTTTTTTAATCAGCTGATCTCATGATCTTCAAAATCACTTTTTGGATATCAGTTTTTGCCATATTCCATACATACGTCCTGTACCCACTTATTTTACGCTTACTGGCAAAAGGAAAAACTAACAATCAGGTGTTTTACAATAATCCTAAGGAATATCCATCTGTGTCTATTCTCTTAGCAGTTTATAATGAAGAAACGGTTATCCTGAAGAAATTAAAAAGTCTGGATCAACTGGAATACCTGCCAAATAAGTTAGAAATTCTAATTGCATCAGATGCTTCCAATGACCAAACTAATAAAATTATTGAAAACTTTGTTCAAAACAAATCCCGGTTTAAATTCAAAATATTTCTGCAGCGAACCGGTAAAATAGGTATTATCAATAGCTTTTCTGCTAACGCCAGCGGAGAAATACTGGCAATTACTGATGCAAACACAATACATGACCCAAAAAGCTTGTCAAATCTGATCAGACATTTTAAAAATTCTGATATTGGGCTGGTTGATTCATACATGTACAATACCGGGCTTAATAAAGCAGGCATATCTATCCAGGAAAGTGCATACGTGCTAAGGGAAACCAGAATTAAGAACATGGAAGGGCGAATTTGGGGCACACTAATGGGACCATCAGGTGGGTTTTATGCTTTGCGTAGAAAAAACTACCATCCCGTACCGGAAAATTTCCTTGTGGATGATTTTTATATTTGCATGAGGGTTCTTGAGGATGGTAAAAAAGCCATTAATGATCCGGATTCAAAAATATTTGAAGATGTTTCAAATGATCCTGAAGAAGAGTTCAGGCGTAAAATTCGAATTTCAGCCGGTAATTTTCAAAATATTAAAACTTTCTACCACTTGTTTTTAAAGCCGTGGCAAGCTATTGGTTTTTGTTTTTTTTCGCATAAATTTTTACGCTGGTTAGGCCCCTTTTTTATGATAGGTGCATTTATAAGTAATGTAATCCTTTACAAGACACCTTTCTTCTTCTTCACCTTAATTCTGCAATTGATATTTTTTATTATCCCAATTATTGATCTTATATTAAGGAAAATCAAAATACATATCGTAATTTTGCGGTTTATTACTCACTTTTTATTTATGAACCTTGCAATTTTTGCAGGTTTTATTCAATTTATTAAAGGAATAAACTCAAATGTCTGGGAACCAACAAAAAGGAATCAATCATAACAATCTCCCTGAAAATTATCCAGGGCCTGGCTTAGACAGGATTGAAGATGCCATTGAAGAAATAAAAAAAGGCCATGCGGTTATTGTTGTAGATGATGCCGACAGAGAAAATGAGGGAGACTTCATTGTTGCTGCGGAACTTATAACAACAGAAATAGTAAATTTCATGGCCACTTATGGCCGTGGCCTCATCTGTGTAGCCTTACCAGAGGAAACATGCCAGAAACTTGATCTTGAACTCATGGTTGGAAGAAACACTTCATACCATGAAACACAATTTACAGTATCTGTTGATCTTTTAGATG
>JAOZKQ010000698.1 GCA_029935275.1 Bacteroidales bacterium
AAACTACCTTCTCTTGAGCACATTATTATTGTTGACCATCCACCAGCTAAGCCTCTTCAAGACAAGGAAGTGTCATTTAACCTTGAGAAAGAACTACCGGTTGAAGAATTTGAAATATTTCCAACTAAAGCTGAATCTCCGTCTGTTTTGCATTATACATCAGGAACTACAGGTCAGCCAAAAGGGGTGAAGCATGTACATTATTCACTCATTTCTCAATATCTAACAAGCAAATGGGTATTGGATCTGCAGGACAATGACATATATTGGTGCACCGCTGATCCAGGCTGGGTTACCGGAACTTCATATGGCATTATCGGGCCATGGAGCCTTGGCATTACTCAATGTGTTCTTAATACAGGGTTTTCTGCTGAAGCCTGGTACAGATTCATAGAAAAGTATAAGATATCAGTCTGGTATTCGGCACCTACTGCAATACGGTCATTGATGAAAGCCGGTAATGAACCAATAAGGAATTTTAATCTTTCCAGCTTGCGGCATCTTGCAAGCGTTGGTGAACCCTTAAATTCTGAAGCAGTTATCTGGTCAGAAAAGATGTTTGGCAAACCATTTCTTGATACTTACTGGCAAACAGAAACCGGATCTATTATGATCACAAATTTTCCAGGTATGAAGGTTAAACCTGGCTCAATGGGAAAATCCTTTCCCGGTATTGAAAGCATTATTGTTGATTCAAAAACCTTTATACCCTATAAGGAATATGGAAAAGCCGGACTGATTGCTTTTAAACCAGGATGGCCTGCCATGATGCGAACCTATTGGAACAATGATAAATTGTTTCAACAAAAAATTAAAAATGGTTGGTATCTTGCCGGTGACAAGGCCAGCATTGATAAAGAAGGTTATTTCTGGTTTATAGGCAGGGATGATGATGTGATAAATACAGGTGGTCATCTTATAAGCCCTTTTGAAGTGGAATCAGCCCTTCTGGAACATGAGGCTGTGAGCGAATCTGCGGTGGTGGCAAAGCCTGATGATGTGAATATGGAAGTGGTAAAAGCTTTTATTACACTTAAACCAGGCTACAAAGCAAGCGCTGATCTGGAATTGGAAATCATGAACTTTATCCGGAAAAAACTTTCTCCCCTGGCCATGCCCCAGGAAGTAGAATACATGG
>JAOZKQ010000260.1 GCA_029935275.1 Bacteroidales bacterium
CTTCCTTGAGTTTTTTCAACCCTTCCTCTGTTATATATGATATATCACCCATAACGCCAACTCCTGATCTTAAATAATAAAAAACAAAAAAGAATTCCAGATAGGTGGAACTCTTTATGGGTACAAAGATAAAGAAAAAAAATTAAATGATCATAAATACCTTAATTTATAAGGACTAAAATCTTAAAAATCATTAGCCTTGAAGTATTTTGGTTTAAGGATTTCAGAAAAAATAATAGCTTTTTTTAAATCAAAGTTTGTTACAATTTGCTGCAATTGATTTTCCTTTCCCTTTTCCTTTATCCGGTAATGTTCATCTACTTCATAATCTGTTTTCTGTTTTGCGGTACTTAGGTGTTTTTCTATCCCGGTTTCTATGATTGGAGTGTCTGGATTATCTTCTGAAAAAACAGAAGTTCCTTCAGTAAAACTATTCTCCGAAAGCTGTTCTTCAAAGGTTTCTTTGATTATTATGTCATCTTGTTCATAATCAGATTCATATTGATATGCAGGTTCATTGGTTTTTGGATTTACGTTTTCAATTAAACCGGAAATAAAATCAGAGAACTTACCGGCAGGAGTGGTCTGTGTTTTTGATGAAGGCACCTTAATGCCAGGGGAAGCTTTCTTGCCTGATGAGTCCTTCTTTCTCTTTTTTAAGGCACTTCCCACAAATACCAGTATCATAAGTATTATATAAACTATTGTTCCAATTGAATTTGAATCATCCATTTTGTATCAGTTTTATTTTCTGTACTAAGTTACAACATTATTATTATTTTCTTGTCTTTCTTTTCTTAAATGGCCGGAATAAGAAGAAATCATTTTTTTGTTTGTTGTTTTTTTTAGTTTGTTTTCGGGACTTTTTTATCATTTCCTGTGAGTTTTTTGACTGAATCTTAAATTTGTGCTTATTTGATTGTTTTCGGGCTTTTTCATAATCTTTCTTCTTCTGTTCATCTGACTGTTCCATTTTCTTCTGAACTTTTCGAACCTGACGGCTTTGTCTCTGGCCGAAAGAGATCAGACTTATGCTTAGCATAAGGCAAATGAATAAAAGTCTTTTTAAATACAATTTCATTAACTTTGTAACGTTTTAAAATGAAATAATCGTATATGCGCTTAAAGTTAAATATTTTTTTAATACTGATTTTAGTCTCTTTTATTTATACTTGTAAAAAGGATACTCCAAGTGTAATACCTGAGACATATGTTGATTTTACCATTAGATTAAGTGATCCTTTATTCCATGACCTGAATTTAATAGGTAATTCTGTTATTGTTACCAGTAATTATTACGGAATTAATTCAGCAGGTTATAATTATCATGGTATTATAGTTTATAGAGCGAGTCAAACTGAGTTCTATGCTTTTGACCGCACATGTACATTTGAGGAAAAACTCGATCAGTCAGTTATACTGGATAGCCCTGTTGACCTCTATGCTGAATGTCCGGAGTGTGGATCAGAATTTGTGTTACCCAGTTATGGAGCACCATCAATAGATGGACCGGCAGTGCATCCCTTAAAACAATATTATACTAATTTTGATGGAAATATTTTATGGGTTTATAATCATCCATAAATCCAAGCTATGTATATTAAAAATGTAAAAGCCCGGGATTATCATCCGGGCTTTTCATTTTTCTTCAATATTAATATCTGTAATGGTCAGGTTTATATGGACCCCCTTTTGGTACACCAATATACTTTGATTGTTCTTCGGTAAGGGTAGTAAGGTGTACTCCCAGCTGATCTAAGTGAAGCCTTGCAACTTCTTCATCAAGGTACTTGGGGAGTCTGTAAACATCTAATTCATAATTATTCTTCCATAATTCGATTTGCGCAAGTGTTTGGTTGGTGAATGAGTTGCTCATTACAAAAGAAGGGTGACCGGTTGCACATCCCAGATTTACCAACCTTCCTTCCGCCAGGAGAAAAATGCTGTTTCCATCAGGAAAAACATATTTATCAACCTGAGGTTTGATGTTTATTTTTTTGATCCCTGGAAAGTTTTCCAGTTTTTCAACCTGGATTTCATTATCAAAATGCCCTATGTTACAAACTATTGACTGATCTTTCATTTTTTTCATGTGGTCAATGGTTATCACACTGTAGTTCCCGGTTGTAGTAACATAAATATTCCCTTCCGGTAAAGCTTCTTCTACAGTTTTTATTTCAAAACCTTCCATTGCTGCCTGTAAGGCACAAATAGGGTCAATTTCTGTAACAATTACCCTTGCACCATAAGATCTCATTGATTTGGCCGAGCCTTTCCCTACATCGCCATAACCACAAACAACAACTACTTTCCCGGCAAGCATTACATCTGTAGCTCTTTTAATTCCATCAGCAAGCGATTCCCGGCAGCCATACAGGTTGTCAAATTTTGATTTGGTAACAGAATCATTCACATTAATTGCCGGTGTTAAAAGTTTACCTTCTTCTTTCATTTGATAGAGACGGTGGACTCCGGTAGTAGTTTCCTCGGAAACCCCTTTCCACTCTTTTACAAGGCGATGCCACTTTTGAGGGTCTTCAGCCAGAATTTGTTTCAACTGAGAAAGAATGATCTCCTCCTCTTTGTTGGAAGGGCTTACATCCAGGACTGTTGGGTCGTTTTCTGCTTCATATCCCTTATGGACCATTAGTGTAGCATCTCCTCCATCATCAACAATCAGGTTTGGCCCCTTCCCTCCGGGGAATGACAGCGCCTGAGTGGTACACCACCAGTATTCATCAAGTGTTTCTCCCTTCCATGCAAATACAGGGATTCCTGTAGCCACAATTGCTGCTGCTGCATGGTCTTGTGTTGAGAAAATATTGCAACTGGCCCATCGTACATCAGCTCCAAGTTCTACAAGGGTTTCTATAAGTACGGCGGTTTGTATTGTCATGTGCAGTGAACCTGTAACCCGTGCACCCTTGAGAGGCTTTTCTGAAGAAAACTTTTTCCTGATTGACATGAGGCCCGGCATTTCTTTTTCTGCAATCTCAATTTCTTTCCTGCCATATTCAGCAAGATTGATGTCCTTTATTTTATAAGGCAAACTTTCTACTATTGTATCCATGATTTATATAACTATTTTGATTTTTAAAATTCAGGATACAAAGGTAAAATTATTTTAGTGAAAACCGGGGCTTGTAGAAAAATTCATATGTTCGGAAATTTAAGAAGAAGCTGGTAATTATCAGGTCAGTTTGTGATTGGTTTAGTAATGCTCTTTGTATTTGTCAATAATCTTAAGGGCAGCTTCTTTGTCTTTTCTTAATTGCTGTGAAAGGAGAGTTGAATTTTTAAATTTAATCTCATCCCGTATGCGGTCAATGAAAATAAGTGTAACTTCTTGATCATAAATATTCTGAGAGAAATTAAAAATATTTACTTCAATAGTTTTTACCGGATTGTCACTATTTAAGGTAGGCCGGATACCAATATTTAGCATGCCTCCATAAATAGAATCTGATATGTTTAAAAATACTGCATAAACACCATTGGACGGGATAAGTTTGTGTTTTTCTTCAGGAGTGATGTTTGCAGTTGGGAAGCCTAATTTACGGCCTATCTTTTTTCCTCCTACAATAGTTCCTTTCACAAAAAAATCATATCCCAATAATTTTTTTGCTTTCCGAATATTTCCATTCCATAGCAAGTTCCTAATAAGAGTTGAACTTACCGGATCGTTATCAATTAATTTTTGAATGGCCTGTTTAATAATGATACCATTTCTTTCAGCACAATCTTTAATGGTTTCTGTATTCTCTTCCTTATTTCTTCCAAAATGATTATTAAATCCCAGTACCAAATATTTTGCCCTGATCTTTTTTGCCAGGGTCTCTGTAATAAATTCACATGCGCTTTGTTGAGAAAGACTCTTTGTGAAAGGGATAATGACCATGTGATCAATACCGGTATTTTTCAATAAAGATTTCTTTTCTTCAATAGTAGTTAGAAATCGAAGGTTTTCGCTGTCTTTATTTAGCACAATTCTGGGGTGGGGCCAAAAGCTTATCAATACAGATTCACCGGAAACAGCCTTTGCCAGAGATGTGATTTGTCGGATAATTTCTCTGTGCCCATTATGCACACCATCAAATATTCCAATGCTTACCACTGGGTTATTTGCTTTGAAATTATCTATATTAGTATGTATTTTCACAAATA
>JAOZKQ010000261.1 GCA_029935275.1 Bacteroidales bacterium
GTATGGATGGGCCAGGGCGGAAAAGGGCCTCGCATAATTACTTTTGCCCCCATATTGGTAATGGAAGAGATTCCTCTTAATAATTTGATTAAGGATCTTCTTTCAATTTGTGAAAATGAGTTAAACTCTCCGGTTGAAATTGAATTTGCAATTACTTTATCGAAAGACAATAAAGCTGAGCTTCCTTACAGGTTTGGTTTTTTACAGGTTCGGCCTATGGTTGTTTCAACCGAAGATGTGAATGTATCTCATGAGGAGTTTAATAATGCTAGTAAACTTATCGCATCGGAGAGTGTCCTTGGCAATGGGGTAATTCATTCTATAATGGATATTGTTTATCTGGACCCGGCTAATTTTGAAACGAAATCAACTTTTCAAATTGCTGAAGAAATTGCTGTATTAAACAGAAAGCTGCTTATTGAAAATCGTCCCTATATTCTGATAGGTTTTGGCCGATGGGGTACTTCTGATCCGGTAGCAGGAATTCCTGTTCAGTGGGGGCAAATATCCGGTGCTAAAGTGATAGTGGAAGCTTCAATGGAAAATGTATATGCAGAAATGAGTCAGGGTTCTCACTTTTTTCATAATGTAACCAGCTTCAAGGTTTGCTATTTTTCCTTATCTTCTACAGATACTCATAAAATTGACTGGAATTGGCTTGCTAATCAGGAATTAATAGAAGAAACCCGGTTTATTAAGCATGTAAGGGCAAATAAGCCACTAATGATTAAAGTTGATGGACGAACAGGGAGAGGCGTGATATTTTATTCTTAAATTTATCAATATGAGCACTCATAAACCAGTAAATATATTACTTAATGATCTTAAAGAACGGGCAAAAGAACTAACATGCCTGTATAAGGTGCAGGAACTTCTGAATGATAAGGACAAAAGTACAAATGATGTTTTATGGGGAGTTATTGAAGCCATTCCACCCGGATGGCAATTCCCTGAAATTTGTCAGGCAAAAATGGTAATTGGAGATTCAGTTTATCAATCAGAGAATCTCATAGATTCAAAATGGGTACTGAACTCAGATATTATCATTCAAAATGAAATAGCAGGAACGATTCATGTTTATTACTCAGAAAAAAGACCTGCTATTGATGAAGGGCCCTTCCTTAAGGAAGAAAGAAAATTAATCAATACCATTTCTGAACAACTGGGCTTCTATCTTTTACATAAGCGACTAAAATCTATTTTTGAAAAAAATACATTAACTCCTGAAGAAAATAAACATGGATGGTGGACGATTCTTGACATGCTGAAAAGAACAGATCCAGAATTATTGATTCGTATCTCAAGGAAAATGATTAATTATCTTGGTTGGAGTGGTATTAAGGAGGTTGAAAGCTTATTTGATCATTTCAATCCTGTTTATAATGAAGACAGTGGATTATTTAAGGAGGCTAACCGGCCATATCAGACACAAAAAAAAGAAAACCTGATGTCAATCAGTTTTGAAGTTTTTGAACTGGCTGAAGAGCATTTAAACGAGAAAGAAATATTAAATAATATTCATAATTGGGTTCAGGAAGATAAATCCGGATTTTTAGTAGATATTCTTGAAGATACTGGATCCTCTCTTGCTGAGATCAGTAATGCCATTGAGCGATTCCATCACCTTTTACCTCAGGGTCTGGAACTCTCCGGCCCAAGGAAAAAAAGCTTCAGGGTTGCTCTTATTCGCCGTTTCCTGGGTAATCAGGCTGAGTTCGTTAATGTTGCTAAGCGCTTTATTGAAGTCAATGACTTTAATGACTTGTTTAAAAGAATTATTTCGATTTCCGGAAGTCATGGTAAACTTGGGGGCAAGGGGGCAGGTTTAATTCTTTCAAAATTTATCTTAAAAAAGGTATCTGGTCAGGATGAATTTTTAAAAGGCATAAAAACGCCTAATACCTGGTACCTGAACTCAGATGGACTACTTCATTTTATGAAATATAATAAACTTGAAGATATAGTAGAACAGAAGTATAAAAATATAGATCAAATTAGAAAAGAATACCCATATATTTCCTATATTTTCAAGAATTCATCTTTTTCTCCTGAAGTATTAAACGGACTTTCCCTGGCACTTGATGACCTTGGTCCCGTTCCATTGATTATCCGAAGTTCAAGCCTCCTGGAAGATAGGTTTAACACAGCGTTTGCCGGTAAATATAAAAGTTTGTTTATTGCCAATCAGGGTACGAAGGAGGAGAGAATACAGGAACTTATGGATGCAATTGCTGAAGTATATGCATCAACATTCGGCCCGGATCCAATTGAGTACAGGAAAGAGCGAAACCTTTTGGATTATCATGAAGAAATGGGAATTATGATTCAGGAGGTGGTAGGTAAAAAAGTGGGTAATTACTTTTTACCGTCTTTTGCCGGAGTTGCTTTTAGTCATAATGACTACAGGTGGTCAGGTCGGATAAAAAAGGAAGATGGATTAATAAGGTTGGTTCCAGGCCTGGGTACACGGGCAGTGGACCGCTTAAGCGATGACTATCCCATACTTCTCTCGCCGGGTCAACCCAATTTGCGTGTAAATGTAACTATTGATGAGATTGTCCGGTATTCCCCAAAGAAGGTGGATGTAATTAATTTGAAAACCCGTGTTTTTGAAACCATTGATATGCATAGCTTACTAAGGGAGTCAGGCAATGAATATCCTTCAATAAGCCAAATCGTTTCATTGGTTACTGAAAATTACATTCAGCAAGCCAAAAAATTTGGAATGGACTTTAATAAGGATAATTATGTAGTTACATTCGATGGCTTAATCAATAATACAGATTTTCCAAAACAAATTCATACTGTTCTCAATGTTCTTGAAAAAGAGCTTGGAGGACCAATTGATATTGAATTTGCCCATGATGGTAAGGATTTCTATCTTCTTCAATGTCGGCCCCTTAGTTATGCTAAAATCCATAAACCTGCCATAATCCCTTATGATGCGGCTAAAGAGAATATTATTTTTTCAGCTAATAAATTCATTTCCGATGGTACTGTTTCTAATATTTCCCATATTGTTTATGTTGATCCAAAAAAATATAGTGAACTATCTGAATATGAGGATCTTATTGCTGTAGGAAGGGCTGTTGGTAAATTAAATAAGATTTTGCCTAAACGACAGTTTATTTTAATGGGTCCGGGAAGATGGGGAAGCCGTGGGGATATTAAATTAGGCGTTAGTGTTACCTATTCTGAAATTAGTAACACAGCTATGCTGGTAGAAATAGCTCGAAAGCAAAAAGATTATGTTCCCGAACTTTCCTTTGGTACTCATTTTTTCCAGGATCTTGTAGAGTCAAGAATACAGTATCTGCCTCTTTATCCTGATGATTTTGGTGTTGTTTTTAAAGAACAGTTTTTTACTGATTCTAATAATATTTTGATCGACCTACTTCCTGATCTGGCCGAATTTTCTGAGGTTATTAAAGTGATTGATGTTCCTAATTCAGCTAATGGGGGAGTATTAAATATATTAATGAATTCTAATGAAGGGAAAGCTATGGCAATTCTTGCCAAACCTTCTGGTATTATTGAATTCGATATAAATAAAGAAAAGATATTGGAAAAGCCTGTTAGTCAGGATGTCCACTGGAAATGGCGATTGGATTATGCTGAATATATTGCTGCAAATATTGATCCTGAGCGGTTTGGGGTTAAAGGGTTTTATATATTCGGTAGCACCAAAAATGCAAGTGCAAGATCCGGTAGTGATATTGATATTATTGTACATTTTCATGGCAACCATAATCAGCGTAAGAAACTAGAGACCTGGCTTGAGGCTTGGAGTTTAAGTTTGGGGCATATGAATTTCCTTCGTACAGGCTATAGAACAACAGGTCTGCTTGATGTGCATATTATTACCAATGAAGATATTGAAAACCGCAATAGCTACGCTGTTAAGATAGGGGCAATAACAGATGCTGCAAGACCTTTGCCTGTTGGGACCTATGTATTGAAAGATAAATAGCACTTTTATGGGGACCTCTAATAATTCCTTTCTTTCAAGAAACAAGGATAATGAATAAGATGCGAGCCATAAATATTTTTCAATAGCCTTAGCTATTAAAAAATATTTTGGTGAAGTCAGATTGTTTATAACGGGTTTTACAATGACAAAGCCAGTAAAATCAATCGTTAGCCAGGATATTTTTTT
>JAOZKQ010000699.1 GCA_029935275.1 Bacteroidales bacterium
AAGCAAATCAATATAAGCGACATCAATTAAATGATCAGGCTTAATGCCCAGTTGAACCATGAGTTCCCGTGCCTCCTTTTCACCATCTGACAGCTGTTCAGAATCGGAGAGTACAACTTCTAATTCGATAAATTCACCCAGTGACTCCACCTTGTCCAAGTGAATCCTGGTTCTACCACAGATATATAGATGGCGAGTTTTAATTACAGTGTTTCTTATACCATAAGCACTTTTGAGAATGTTCTTTATTCCCTCAGGATCGTTAATTTCAGAAATCTCATATTGCGATATTTTTGGTCCCTGTTGATCAGGCCTGCGGTAAAAGATCAATTCGGCCGAATCCGGTGAGAACACCCTTAGTTTCAATCTACCTGTAGGAACATTAAAATAAATATCTTTCTGGTTGATGATTTCAGGACCGTTACCAGATAATGATTTTGCAATTTCACTTTGCCTGTGAAAGTCAATGGAGCTTGCTTTAATTTCAATGTTATGAGCCATCTATTTTTTACCTTAGTCAAGTTGAGGAATCTGATCTTTCGGTATAAGCAAACTAATTGATCGTGCTTGTCCCGGTGTTCGTGAGAGCAGGCCATTCTTTTCTAATGTCAAGACCATCTGGTGAATGACCGGGGGAGATACCTGAAAGTACATCTGCATATCACGCTCAGCAGGAGCCTGCCTGTGAATTTTAGTGTAGTTATATATGAACGCCAGGTACTGCCCTTGTTTTTTGGTAAATTTCATCTCGTTTATAAAATAAATACGTTATTCTAATGTCATCAATTAAGTTTAATTTCCTGGTAACCCGGAGAAAGGGGTATCTTATTTCCTTTCCAAATAAAAGTCCCCATCACATTGTCGGGCATCCGGATCAAGGCCCGGGATTGCCTTTCTTCTTCCTTATCTATTTGAAGCTCAATTATCCCCTGTGGATGAGGAAAACTTATGTTGATCATTTTTAATTCCCCCATATTGGGTTCTATGATCACGGTTTTAAAGCCGGGCTCCCCCGGGCGGATCCCTGCTACTGTATGCAGGAAGTCAAAACACGGACTGGCACTCCATGCATGGCATTCAGACCGTGGTTCGGTATCTTTTTCAGCAAAGGTAGTAAGCCCCAGGTCAATCATTT
>JAOZKQ010000262.1 GCA_029935275.1 Bacteroidales bacterium
AACCTGACATGTCCTGAAATAAAATGTCGTACTGTTTTTCTTTTACTCTTTGGTCAAAAAGATCTTTTAGAGAATATTGTGAAACCTGAATGATCTTAAAAACCACTTCTGCCCATCTGTTTCTAAGCTCAGTGTCAACTAATTTTGTAAGATATGCAGGCTTGCTTGTGTAGTCCAGTAAAGTGTGCCAGACTTTATTATCTTTTTGTGTACTGGTTTTTTTCTGAATAGCTAACTCAGCCTGTTCCAACAGTGTAATCGCTTTTTTCTCAGTTAGTTTTATCTTATCACTTTCAAACCAGTCGATGAGAATTGTATTTAATTTCTCCAAATCCTTTGTCATGCTGTTTGTCTTTTCGATTTTAAATTAGATTATCAAAAGTATAAAAAAATAGAAAGAGGATGATTAATCAAAAAAAAATACCAAAAAAGGTAGTTTATGATAAATAATTAAAGTTCCTACTCAATACAAATATACAATATATAGGAATTTTTGAATAGGGATTTTAATTTAATTGAGAACTGATTATTTTTGTATGTTAAATGGAGACCGGTATATATAATATATCCGTTAATTTAAATTAATTTTGGGATTTGGAATATCGGAGAATATTTATGTATATTAGAAACTTATTGTTGAACTATTTTCTTGATATAATCTTATGGCATATAAAGGACTTCGGGAATTTATAAATGATCTTGAAAACAGAGGTGAATTGAAGCGGATTGATGCAAAAGTAAATCCGGTTCTGGAAATTACTGAAATAACTGACAGGGTCTCAAAATCCCCGGATGGGGGGAAGGCTCTTTTTTTTGAAAATAATGGAAGTAATTTCCCTGTATTGATTAATGCCATGGGGTCATATAAAAGGATTTGTATGGCTTTGGGAGTCAGTGATCTTGATGAGGTTGCATCGGATATAAAACAATTGGTGCTTGAATTTTCATCTCCAAAAGAAAGCCTGATAGAAAAGCTGAGCGTGCTTCCTTTGCTAAATCAACTGGCTTCCTGGATGCCAAAAGTTAAGAAAGGAAGGGGTAAGTGCCAGGAAGTTGTATTAGCTAAACCGGACCTTTCGATTTTCCCGGTTTTGCAATGTTGGCCGCGGGATGGAGGAAGGTTCATAACCTTACCGCTTGTACATACTAAAGATCCGGTTACCGGAATTAGAAATACCGGCATGTACAGAATGCAAATATTTGATGACAGGACTACGGGAATGCACTGGCATAAACATAAGGTAGGGGCCCGGCATTACAGGGAATACAAGGAAGCCGGCTTGAAAATGCCTGTTGCCGTTGCACTTGGAGGAGACCCGGTTTATACTTATACAGCAACTGCGCCATTACCTGATAATATGGATGAATACATGCTGGCCGGTTTCCTCAGGAAAAGAAAAGTTGAGTTGGTTAAATGCCTGACCCAGGATCTTGAGGTGCCAGCGGATGCAGATATTATTATTGAAGGCTATGTTGACCCTGAGGAGGCATTGGTTATGGAGGGGCCTTTTGGGGATCATACCGGTTATTATTCACTTGCCGATCATTACCCCGTATTTCATGTTACCTGTATAAGCCATAGAAAAGATGCAGTTTATCCTGCAACTATAGTTGGGGTTCCTCCACAGGAGGATGCATATATGGCTAAAGCTACCGAGCGCATATTTATTACTCCATTACAGCTTTCTGTTATACCGGAATTGCTTGACATGGAACTCCCTTTTGCCGGTGTTGCCCATAATCTGACAATTGTTAAAATTAAGAAGGACTATGATGGACAGGCCCTGAAAGTGATGAATGCCCTTTGGGGAGCAGGCCAGATGATGCTGAATAAAGTGCTTGTGGTTATTGATGATGGGGTGGATATCAGGGATTATTCATCTCTTGTAAAACATGTACTAAAAAACTTTTCTCCCGGGTATGATACTTATTTTAGTAAAGGACCCCTTGATGTCTTGGATCATGCTGCCGCAAACTTAGGTTATGGTGGAAAAATGGGAATTGACGCAACTTTAAAAACAGGGGCAGAGGAGAAGCCAGATAATCTTAAGCCAAAGGATGACTTAGAAAAGTTAGAAGATAAATTTAAAGTATTTTCAGGAATTCAAGAGGTAAATACTGCCCTTTTTAGGGAAGGACTGCTCATTATTTCTTTAAATAGGAAAGATAAGGCATATTTGCATGATCTTTCAGAGGATTTTTTTAAGAATAATGAATTTGACTGGGTAAAAGTATTGTTTTTTGTTGATAAAGAAGTAGATGTGAATGATCTTGCTATGGTAACATGGGTAAGTGCCAATAATATTGACCCATTGAGGGATTGTGAAATTGTTGAAGGAGGTCATGGGAAATATGGACATCTGTTGATTGATGGAACAAGAAAGCGTAAAGGGATAGATGGGTTTAAACGTGATTGGCCAAATGTTATCATATCTGAGGATAAAACAATAACAAAAATTGATGAATTATGGCCTTCTTTGGATCTTGGGGCCTTTATTCCTTCTCCCTCACTAAAGTACAAAAGGCTGGTAAAGCAGGGGGGTGCAGAAGTTGATGAATAAGTCTTAATTAATTGAAATTGTATTTTTGATGAAATATATTTTCCTTAAGTATTTGGTAATGATATTACTGCTTCCAGCTCAAAGTTGGTTTGTTAGTGCTAGTGATATCAAGAGGGAAATATTTATATATACACCACTTGAAGGCTTATCACAATCTGTGGTAACTTCATTAGTAAAGGACAAGGAAGGTTTTATCTGGATTGGTACTGAGGATGGCTTAAACCAGTTTGATGGAATTGAGTTTAAAATATTCAGATATGATCCGGATGATTCTTTATCACTTCCTGATAATTTTATTAGTGTATTGAAACCTGATGATGCAGGGAATTTGTGGATTGGAACAGCCAATGGCCTTAGTTTTTATAACAGAGAAACTAAAGTTTTTAAAAATTATTTATTGGATAATTCGGTGTCTGGAATTACATCGATGACATTTATTCATGATATATTGCCGGATAAAGACCACAAGGTTTGGGTTGCCTTAAAAGATGAATTGTTGCTATTGGATACGCAAACCGAAAAAATAGTACAGGTACTTTCAAAACCAGGTCTTTTTAGAAATACCAATTTCAGAAAGGCTGGAGGAAATTTATTTAAACTGAAAGATAAGGTCTGGGTATTTTCAAATAATAAATTTCAGATAGTTTATTCCCTGCAAAATGATTCCTTAGGATTTCGTGTAAATGACTTTATGTTGCCTTTTCGGCCTGATAAACCATTGAAACTGGCTTTAATTGATAAAGAAGGTCGGTTGTGGTGTGTGTCAGAGCAAACTGCTTATCAGGTATCGCTTGATGGAAGTTTTGCATTTACTCCTTATAGGATAAGTCATTCTGGAAATCCTGATTCGGAGGGAGTTAAGCAGATATTTCAGGATCTAAATGGTAAGATATGGCTAACTACCGAATACAATATGTTTGTGAATGGGGGAAGTGGATTTGTTCCTTCATCAATAGGGAGTGTTTATTTTGATAAAGTTGGAAGAATGCCGATAACGGCAATTATTGAAGATAATTCCAGAGTTTTTTGGTTGGGCTCAAAGCATGGATTGATAAAAATGGACATGAAGCCAGGTAATTTTAAAGCATATGGGAGGAGCGGTCTCCAAACGGGCGAAATGGAAATAAAAAGTGTTACCTCATTTTTTGAAGATAAGAAGAATAACCTCTGGGTAGGGACCTTTGGTAATGGCCTTTTTAAGTTCTCTCCTGATCGAAAAAAGATAATTCAACTTAATAGTCTTCATAAAAATATAAAAAACAGGATATTCGATAATCAAATTTTATGTTTAGAGGAAGATGAAAATGGGGAATTATGGATAGGTACACGTTCAGGAATCATGATTTATAACCCTGTATCAGGTTCCTGTTACAGCTTAAAGGATACCAAGGGCTTATCACTAATTGACAATAGTTCAATTTACCGACTTAAAGAAGATAATAAAGGGAATATGCTGATTGGAACAGAGCGTGGACTGATAGTTTTTGACCGGAATAAAAATGAGTTTGAAAGCATATGGGAGTGGAGTGATGAATTGGGCCGTTTAGCAGAAGGAAGGGTTTATTCAATATATGTAGATA
>JAOZKQ010000263.1 GCA_029935275.1 Bacteroidales bacterium
TAGCATCTGAAGTTTCCAGGGTAGGATTTTGGTCATTAGTTTCAATTAAAGGCAGGGAAAGGCACTCAGCGATAACAGGCTCATATTTCCCGGGATCAACAAATCTGGCCCTCATAGCCAAATGCAACCTGTAAGAATTAGCAAAACGAATCCATTTATCAATGTCCCCTTTAAAAATGGGATCAACATCAGAAGCATAAATACGCTCTTCCGCACCCGGTTCTTTTAATGTATTAATACAGTTTTTCAACCTTTCAACCATATCGGCATATATTTCTTCCTGCTTATCATATACAGGTTGTTCTATACCGTATTTAGCCATCCCCCCTTCAAAGTAAGGAACATCACCAAACATGTCAGTTAACCTGGAAAAACCAATAATAGCAATAAACTGAGCCTGTACATTATGCCATTTATTCTCATACTTTTCGCCCACAGAAGTTAATTTAAGTACTTCAACTGCATTGCGAATGGAAGAATTATAGACCCCACTAAAAACCATCTCAGGATAATCTTTGGTTCCGTAACCATTATACTTGTCAACTTCACGCTCCCAATTACTTGCAATATACACATGGCCATACTGACCTCCAAGGTTAACATGAAAACTTCCCATGGCATCATTAAATGCCCCTCTTACTGCACTTGTAAACAGATACTCATCAGGAAGGTCTGTCAGCCTGTTGGGGTCAGTGTTCATTTCTTCCCATCGCTCAGTACACTCAGTTAAACCTGATATTACAATTACTAATATCATAATAACTTTTAGTGGCTTTATCATAGCTATTATCTTTTTCATTCTTCAGGTGATTTACTATTAAAAATTTAAATTCAGGCTAAAACCAAAACTTCTTGCGGTAGGCATTGGATTTAATGTAAATGCATTTCCAATACTTCCGGAATTGAATCCTGATTCAGGGTCATAATCACCTGATGCATTATAAAAGAAAAACAGGTTTCTTGCTATAAATGAAACATTTATATTTTTAACAAATGATTCATTTAACCAGCGCTGTGGAAGATTATACCCTAAGGACAACTCCCTCAAACGTATATTTGTTGCATCAATAATATAATCTGAAATAATTTTATCAAAATAAATGACATTAACATTTCGCAACATTGGTTGAACTGCAACCGTATTTGGCTCACCGGTTTCCTCGTTTACCCCGTCTTCCACATATCCTCTGGGAACAACTCCAAGAATAGGCGTTCCGTATAAAAGTCCTTCATGTGTAGAGTACCACTCGTCTCTTCCTCTTAAAGATCCGGGGGAATTCCCAAACAAATCATGATATAGTTTAGTTTGTGAATAATATTCACCTCCTAACTGAAAGTCAATTAAAAAATTAAGGTTGAAGTTTTTGTAACTAAAATGGTTGGATAAACCACCAATTAAATCAGGGTTAATATCTCCCAGTTTTTTATACTCACTTTTTACAGGATAACCATAATCATCAATAAGTTTTTGACCTTTTTCATTGCGGGCATAATCATATCCGTATATTGAACCAAAAGGCTCCCCCGGCCTAAGCTCTACAAAGGCAAAACCTGTAACCGCTGAAAGCAAGACTCTTCTGTCAACACCCTGATATAATGAAACGACTTCACTTATATTTTTAGAAAAATTAAGTGAAAGATCCCAGTTAAAATCAGCCTGCGAGATAGCCGTTCCGCTAAATAATACTTCAAAACCATTGTTCCTAACCTCACCGGCATTAACCATAATAGAGCCAAATCCTGATGAAGGTGCAAGTTCTACAGGCATTATCTGATTTTCAGTGGTACCATCGTAATATGTAAAATCAAATTCCAGCCTGTTATTAAAGAAACCTAAATTAGTCCCAATCTCCCATGAATCTGTAATTTCAGGTTTAAAGTCCTGGAAAGCCAACCTGCTACTCATACCACCTAAAGGATAAGGGAATGATGATTGACTAACACTATAATAGTTTGTAGTTTGATAGGCTCCTGCATCATTACCCACTCTTGCAATAGATGCCCTTACTTTCCCTTTGGAAAAAACGGATGACTGAATATGAAATGCCTCTGAAAACAGGAAACTTAAGTTACCTGAATAAAAGCTGTATGAACTATTATCAGCGGGTAAAGTAGATGACCAATCATTACGATAAGTTAAATCAAAATATAAGTAATTTTTAAAAGAAACTGTACCCATTCCGTAAAGGGATAAGACCTCTTTCTGGCTAAAAGATTCCCAGGTATAATAGTTTTGAAGGTTACTCATATGGTAGAAATCAGACACTTTCCAGTCACTACCACCCTGGCCTATACCTTTATATTGATTGTAGCGGTAGTTACCACCTAAACTAAGGTTAATATTTACACTTTCGCTTAGCTTTTGCTTATAAGATAATAGAAAATCACTATTCCATTCATAACCGGAATTGAAATTCTGATTCATGTTCCCCATATAAGAACTCTGATTGTAGCTTCCCTGTGCAGCATACTCTTTTGCATTACGACTGGTAAGGTCAATGCCTGAACGAATAAGAAAATCAAATCTTTCAGACAACTCAAATTGTATGGATATTAATCCCTGAAGACGATTTCTTTCGTCGTGGTTCTGTTTATTTTGCATAGTCCAGTACGGGTTCGATACAGTTCTGTCCCATGCCCACTGTTCAGAACCATCCGGGGCCATAGCATGGTCTTCAACTGTTTGCAGAATTACATTTCTTGGAAGTGCCCCGAGTGACCAGCCTGCATTTGCCGGATCTTCTGCAAGGTAAGGCCGGTTTGAAACTTCACTATGAATGTAAGTTATCTTAGCATTCATCTCAATACTTTTACCAAATTTTGAAAAACCATTCAAGTTAAAGGTTTGTTTATTCATATCGTTGGTAGGATACATACCTTTACTATTCTGATTAGTAACAGAGGCTCTGAATGTGGTAGTTTCATTGCCACCATCAAAAGCAAGTGTATTAATAAAGCTGCTTCCTGTACGATAAAAATCATTGAATGGATTAGCTTGAGCCTCATAGGGAATTTCATTTCCTAACCAGTCTTCTTTTAAGGAGCCATCCATTTTACTACCCCAACCCCAGATCCATGGTTCTTCACCCACAATATCATCCATGCTTCCATAAACCTCGGTAGGATACCTTCCAAAGGCCCCCTGGCCGTAATCATTCTGAAATTCCGGAAGTACCATAGGGTTTTCAAGCATAAAACTTGAATTAAAAGAGATCCCCAGTCCTTTACGACTTTTTCCTTTTTTTGTGGTAATAAGAATGACACCATTTGCACCACGAGAGCCATAAACAGCAGCCGCACCAGCACCTTTCAGAACACTCATTGATTCCACATCATCGGGGTTAATATCTGAAAGGGCATCTCCTTTATCGGTACCTCCCCATTCGCTTGCCCCTCCATAAGACCCTCCACTAACCGGAATTCCATCAATAACAATCAGAGGCCGGTTTCCACCTGACAAGGAAGATATACCTCTTAAAACAACCCTGGTAGATCCATCTACACCTGAAGGAGTGCCTGAGATCTGTAATCCGGCAACTTTACCAGCCAATGAGTTAATAGGGTTACTTTGCTTTACAAGATTAATCTCATCACCATCTACCTGAGTCACAGAATAACCAAGGGAACTTTTTTCCCTGGAAATATTAAGGGCAGTAACAACAACTTCCTTGATTTTTTCAGAAGCTTCTTCCAGAGGGACCCTGATATCTGTTTGTCCGCCTGAAGGAATTTCAATGGGTTCATAGCCAACAAACGAAAAAACCAGGATGGTTTCCCCATCAGGAACTATTATTTTAAACTTTCCATCTATATCAGTTATGGTTCCGGTAGTTGAGCCTTTTATAAATACATTTGCCCCGGGAATGGACTCCCCATTTTCTGATGAAACTACCTGCCCGCTTACCTCATGCTGCTCAAAACCTTCTTTCGATGCAATAACAACAAGATTATTTTCAAGCACTTTATATATCAAATCTGTTCCTAAAAGGACGGAATCAAGCACCTCAGTAACATTTGCCTTCTTTACCTTCACAGAAACCTGTTTATTTAATGAGGGAAGACCGGAGTTATAAAAAAACCGGAAATCACTTTCCTTTTGGATCTCATCCAGAATCTC
>JAOZKQ010000264.1 GCA_029935275.1 Bacteroidales bacterium
GCAGGCATATCATCTGCCCCCTCCACAACATGCTGATAAACAGGATCATTTTCAGGAATAAGTTTATTCATAAATGATTCGAAATCATACCGGACGGTAGGATCTGCATTTTCATTCAGGCTAAGTGCTGCAGAAGTGTGTTTAATAAAAATATGTACAAAACCGGTTTGTGGAAGATTATCAAGCTCACTTTCCAACCAGGAAGTGATTAAATGATATCCACGAGGAAATGAAGGGAGTTTAATTGTTTTCTGAGTAATCATGATTTTTCATTAAATAACAATTGAATTTTGACTAAACAAAGATTCAAAATTTAAAGATATTCTCAAAACAAAACTGCATCCGCTATTTCTCATTTTTATAGTACCAATAAACTCACAGACCTACTTTTATGCTACAAGTTTTACAATTATTTTAATTTACAGCAATTTTCAATTAAAAAATTAGTTTAATTTGAAACGGATTGATCCTGACTAAAAGTTGTATGCACCAATTTTTGAAAAAAATACTGTTTCTGCTTTCCTTTTTCATGGTATTTCATGCATCCGGTCAGCAAGTCATACTCCTAAGCGGAAAAGTAACTGACAGCTCAGGAAAGCCACTTAGCCCTGCAAATGTAACAGTTTCGGGTACAGGACTGGGTACATCTACGCAGCAAGACGGCAGCTATGAACTCAGGGTTCCCTTATCTGACTCCATTAATATTCATTTTTCCTTTGTGGGTTATGAATCAATAAATATCATTAAACCTTCGGAAAACTCAAAATTGTTAACTATTTCTGTAAGCATGGAACCTGTTGCCAGCAAACTGGAGGAAGTAGAGGTAACCGGGATCAGCAACCGGGATGATGGCTTTACTAAGTTAAGCATGAAAGAGTTAGCTATCATTCCTACCGTATCAGGGAGTGTGGAGTCCTATTTAAAAACTTTACCCGGCGTTTCATCCAATAATGAACTCAGCTCTCAATATTCTGTAAGAGGCGGAAACTTTGATGAAAATCTTATTTACATAAATGACATTGAAGTTTACCGGCCATATCTAATCCAATCGGGGAAACAGGAAGGCCTGAGCATCATAAATTCTAAGCTGGCCTCTACTGTACAATTCTCAGCGGGCGGTTTTGATGCCTCTTACGGAGATAAGATGTCTTCTGTGTTGGATATCAGATATAGAAAACCAACATCTTTTGCCGGGGGGTTTGAACTGGGACTGCTGGGTGGCTCAGTAAACCTTGAAGGAATAACAAAAGATCAAAAATTTACCTGGCTCACCGGGATTCGGTTCAAAACAAACCAGTATTTATTAAAAACACTGGATGTAAGCGGTGATTATAAGCCACGATTTGGTGACTTCCAGACCTACCTGACTTATCGCCTGACAGATAAATGGCAACTCGATTTCCTTGGGAATATTGCCATAAACCAGTATAACTTCATTCCTGAGGACAGGAACACCTCATTTGGCACTGTTACAACTGCAGTTCAGTTACATGTATTGTTTAACGGACAAGAAACTGACCAGTTCAATACCTACCTGGGTGCTTTTACAGCTACTTACCGTCCTAAGCAGGATTTGTCGTTAAAATTCATCACAAGCGCCTACCAGACTGTTGAAGAAGAAACTTATGATATTGAAGGGCTGTATTCGTTAAATGAGCTGGATAAAGAAATAGGCTCTGAGAACATTGGTGACAGCATCATGAATATAGGCATTGGACGTTTTGTAGAGCATGCACGGAATTATTTTACAGCCAATGTTATCGCGTTTAATCACAGGGGCAGTTATCAAATAGACAACAACTCTATGCTTCAATGGGGATTGAAATTTCAGATAGAAAACATTGATGACAGGATGAATGAATGGAAGATGGTGGACTCGGCGGGTTATTCAACTCCCTATAATGGGATTACCGTAAATCTTTCTTCCCATATTTATGCAAACAACCAGTTGCATACCAACAGGGTAACTTCCTTTTTACGATACAACAGAAGCTTTAAAATTAAACAATCCAAACTTATACTGGATGCAGGCTTAAGGAGCCACTTATGGAGTTTTAATAAAGAATTCCTGATAAGCCCTAGGCTCTCTCTCACCCTGGACCCAAACTGGGAAAAAGATGTAACTTTCAGATTCTCAAGCGGATTTTATTATCAACCATCCTTTTATCCGGAAATTAAAAATTTGGAGGGACAGATTAATACGGATATCCGGGCACAAAAATCCACTCATTTTATACTGGGAAGTATTTATAACTTTAAAGCCTGGAACCGGCCTTTCCGTTTAAGTACTGATCTGTATTATAAAAATTTAAACCACCTGATTCCATATAAAGTAGATAACGTACGTATCTATTATACAGCAAAGAACAATGCAAAAGGCTATTCCACAGGCATTGAATTCAGAATTAACGGTGAATTTGTAAAGGGAGTTGAATCCTGGGCCAGTTTATCAGTAATGCAAAGCCGTGAAAAACTTACAGATGGATCCGGAGAAAATGAAAATCCGGAATATTATCCCCGACCAACAGATCAATTAATAAACTTCAGTCTGTTTTTCCAGGATTATTTTCCCAATAACCCCACTTTTAAGGTTTATATGAGTATTCATTATGGCTCAGGATTACCAACAAGCCCTCCGGGAGATGAAACCAATGAAAACTATTTCCGCATGCCTCCTTACCGCAGGGTTGACATTGGCCTTTCAAAAGTTTTGAAAGATGAAAACTCCACTATCGGGGACAGAGGCTTGTTTAAAAATTTTAAAACAGCCTGGATAAGTCTTGAGGTTTTCAACCTGCTTAATATCAATAATACCATTTCATATACCTGGATAACTACCGTAAATAATATGAATGGGATGGTTAATCAGTTTGCTGTCCCAAACTACCTAACATCCAGAAGGATAAATCTTAAATTAACAGCTACCTTTTGAGTCAGGTGTCTGTGATCAATTATCAGGGAATGACAGATCAGTTAACAGCAAAAAGGCTGGAAGTCAGAAGACCGAAGACGGAAGTCAACTGTTTTCGTACTTTTATCGGTTCAGAAATATATCCACGTATTGAAGGGTTTGTTTTTATCGTCAGAAAGCAAAATCAGAATGTTTTTTCCGAATTATGTACTACCTTTGAGGGACATAATTTTTTAACTATAAAAATGCGCTGCTAAATAATTACGTTTTATTAACTAATAGAAGAAACCATGAAAACTTTATTTCTTATTTGTTTGCTTACGCTTGCGTATCTTTCATCCATTGCACAAGCTGAAACACCGGTTGATCAATGGAAAGGAAAAACAATTCTTCTGATAGGCGCCCATCCAGACGATGACAGCTATTCGCAGGGTACTTTAGCTATGCTACAAGATCATGGTAATGAGGTATTTATTGCCATATTAACCAGCGGAAATGTAGGAACACAGGATCCGGCCCTCTCCATGACAGACCTGGCTAATATTCGCTTACAGGAAGAGCTGGGAGCACTGGAGGAGATTGGAATTCCAGCTGATCATTATATAAATCTGGGTTACGATGATGGTATGCTTGAATACGAAAATAAAAAAGAAGTTGTAGCAAAACTTGTTCGTCTTATCCGCAAAATCAGGCCTGATGTACTTTTTGCTTTTGACCCCGGGAAAGGGGAACAACGCTGGCATAAGGCCGATCACAGAGCAGCTTCTTACCTGGCTGCTGATGCTGCAAGGGCAGCCATGTGGCCACTTCTGTTTCAGGGACAGGTAACTGTTGAAGGCCTTAAAGCCCATACCATACCCGAATACATTTTATATGACTCAGCCGAAGAAGATAAAAACACATGGGTAGATATCTCTGCTTATAAAGACATGAAAATTAAAGCAATGGCACGATATGTGAGCCAGTGGAGCTCAGGATGGTATAAATATACCGGTCCGGAACTATCAGAAGAAGAACAGCAAAAGGTGATTGAAAGGGTTAGCAAACGAATAAAATATGTGGATGGGAAGGCAGTTGAAGGATTCCGTTATTACAAGGGTTTACCAGACAATATTGGAAGATAAATGATCGAAATGTTCAAATTTTTATAGGAGAGCATGGAAGTTTCATATATTCCTTAGGTGTTTTCCCATAC
>JAOZKQ010000030.1 GCA_029935275.1 Bacteroidales bacterium
CATCAAGGCCATGTTTATCAATATTCAAAGCCTCTAAGGAGTATTTTGTAATTTCAATATTAATTTTTCCATCCCCTTTAACCTGGGCAAAATCTCTAACTCTGCGTAAAAGAGCATTAGCAATTCTTGGTGTACCCCGGCTCCGGGACGCAATTTCAACCGCTGCTTGTTCATTTATAGCAACCTTCAAAATTTTAGATGATCGTTTTACAATTTTTGTTAAAACATCAGTATGATAGTATTCTAAATGAAGTGTTATCCCAAACCTGGCACGCAGGGGACTGGTAAGTAAACCTGAACGTGTAGTAGCACCAATAAGCGTAAAAGGGTTCAATTCCAGTTGCACACTTCTGGCTCCCGGACCTTTATCAATCATTATATCAATTCTGTAGTCTTCCATTGCAGAATAAAGATATTCTTCTACAACGGGACTCAGTCGATGTATCTCATCAATAAACAGAACATCATTTTTATCCAGACTTGTAAGTAAACCTGCCAGATCTCCCGGCTTATCCAATACCGGGCCGGAAGTAACTTTTAGCTGTACATTTAATTCATTTGCTACAATATTAGCCAATGTGGTTTTACCTAATCCAGGAGGTCCATGAAACAAAGTATGATCAAGGGCTTCATTTCTTTGATAGGCAGCTAATACAAAAACTTTAAGGTTTTCTACTAATTTTTTCTGTCCACTAAAATCATTAAACTCAAGAGGCCGTAACTTTATTTCATCTTCTGATTTTTTTTCCGCTAAATCTTCAATTCTTATATCTAAATTATTTTCCATCCAATGTTTTTATTCTTTTTACATCTTCTTTTAAATTAACTTTAACTCCATTTATGCTTTTTTCTATATCATCTTTATAACTAATAGTAAGGATTATATTTCCATTCTCATCATATTTTTTCCATGTTTTTTCTTTACTACCCATTCTATAATATTGTTCCTCTTTAAGTGATTTATTTTGAAAATAATATTTGTGTCTGCCATCCGGCATTCCCTGAACAAAATTACCAGAGTATTTTAAAGTACCATCCTTATAATAATACTTCCATATACCTTCCCTTAGTCCGGTAATATAATTACCTTCTTCTACCTGATCACCCGAATTATAGTACCATTTATCTTCTTTTTCACCATTAATGTAATCACCTTTTGCAATAACATCTCCCAATTCGGAATATTCAACCGATGAACCTTCCTCTGCTCCTATAAAATATTCTTCCTCACGATGTATGCTTCCATCAACATAATACCAGCTCCAGAAACCATGGTATTTATCATTTCTAAATACACCTGTTTGTTCTACTTTTCCATCTTTTCTATAAAAATTCCAATTTCCTGTTTTATTATTTCCTTCATATTTTCCAGCATCTTTTAATTCACCACTTGAATAAAAGTCTTTCCAGTCTCCGGTTTTTTCACCATTTTCGTTTACAATTCCAATTGAAACAACAGTACCTTGATTATCATAAATTTTAGAACTTATCACAGTGCCATCTGCAGCATAATTACGATGGATCCCAACCGGAATATTTTCTCTAAATGGACCACTAAAAATCAGATTTCCATTATCATCGTATTCATTACGAATTTCAAGATTTTCAGATTCATTTGGTTTTTCATTAACTACTTTACCATTTTCATATCTGATAGCAAATTTAAGATTTCCATTCCTGTCATACTCCTTAAAGTAACCATTTAACTCATCATTTACATAATTCTTTTCGAAATGAATCTTGCCATTAGGATAAAATTCTTTCCAAACACCCTGCTTTAATTTCTTTTTACCTATTCTATTTACTTTTTGTCTGCTGGTTAAGTAATTATTCCGATACTCAAGAATTGTTATTATTTGTCCTTTCTTATCATACTCAAACGAAATACCCTGTTTTTTACCTTCTATATAATTTATCGTTTGTTTTATATTTTTCTTATCATAATAATAGTATGATATACCTTCAATTTTATCGTTTACATATAATTCCTTTGAAGCTATATACCCAATTCCCGGATTATTAATATCATATTCATACTTATAATAATATCCATTTTTCTTTCCATAATTATAATTGATTTTTTCAAGTGTATCACCTACATGATTATAAAAAATCCATATACTATCCAATAAATAATTTGATCTTTTACCTTCTGATTTAATAACACCTGTCACATAATAAGTCTTCCAAAATCCATCAGGTGTTCCATCTTTCATATTTCCTTCACTGGAAACTTTGCCATTTGGATAAAAGAATTTATTATAACCATTTGAAATCACTTTCTGTGCAAATATATTATTTGCAAATACCATAAAAAAAATTATTAATATGATATAAACACTTAATCTTTTAAAAATACTATTTAAATTTTTCTTAAACATTTAACAAAACTAAAAAATTTAAAGACCCAGTTTCTCAGATATTTCCAACATTCTTTTAATAGGTTTAACAGCTATATTTATTACTTTTCTATCCATCAAAATTTCTGGTTGTTCATATTTTAAAGAAGAATATATTTTCTTTAATGAAATCAATTTCATATACTTACAATCATTACATGCACAAGTAGAATCTTTAGGAGGAGCAGGGATAAAAAGCTTTTCAGGATTCTTTTTGATCATTTGATGTAATATCCCGGATTCAGTTGCAACAATATATTCACTGCTATTATCCTTATCCGTAAAATTTAATAAAGAAGAAGTAGAACCTATATGATCAGCTAAAACTAATACAGGTTGCTCACATTCCGGATGTGCTATAACTTTAGCATTTGGATGTTCTTTCTTCAACTCTATAATTCTTTCTACTGAAAATTTTTCATGAACATGACAGGCCCCATCCCATATTAACATATCCCTGCCAGATAAACTTTTAATATAATTTCCTAGATTACGGTCAGGAGCAAATATAATTTTTTCAGCTTTTGGAAGTGATTCTACAATCTGCAAAGCATTTGAAGAAGTACAAACAATATCGGTCAAAGTTTTTATTTCTGCAGTTGTATTTACATAAGAAATTACTGTATGGTCAGGATACTGCTTTACAAATTTTTCAAAACTATCAGCAGGACAAGAATCAGCCAGAGAACAACCAGCATTTAAATCAGGTATAATAACTTTTTTATCAGGTGATAAAATTTTGGCCGTTTCAGCCATAAAGTGAACTCCGGCAAAAATAATAATATCAGCTTTAGTTTTAGCAGCTTCCTGGGCTAAAGCTAAACTATCACCCACAAAATCAGCAATATCCTGTACCTCTGCTTCTTGATAAAAATGAGATAAAATAACTGCATTTTTTTCTAAAGCCATTTTTTTTATCTCTTTGACAATATCAATAGAAGTATCAAAATTTTCTTTTATGTAGCCAAATTCTTTAATGCTATTAACAATTTCTTTCTCTTTCATTATTAATATTAATAAAAATTTAATCTATTATAATGAATAATATATGCTGTTAATACAGTTGATAAAATTAATGAAATTCAATATGTTTTTTATCAATAGATAATTAACTGGTTTTTCAACAATTTAAATTATTGAAAATCAAATTATACAAAAGTAATTAACGTTTTGTTAATAATTGTTAGTTTTTAATAATCTTTAATTTCAGATAAAATAATTGTTAGATAATTGTTAAAATCTTAGAGGACAAAAATGAAAAGTTTTTATTGAAAATATCTAAAAATTGATTATAGAATTTTATTTTTTAAACTTTAGATATAATTAATTAAAAAAATTGCAAGAGTTATTAACACTATTTCACATAATTATTATCAAATATTATTCCAAAAACTATTTTAATGCATGGAAAAATTGGTGAATTATGAAGTAAAGCATATTTTTGACAAATATTTATAATATTAGCCATAATTGTTTATTTTATAATTAAATGAATATACTTAAAATTTCAATTGCTTGTGATCATGCTGGTTATAAGTTGAAGGAAAAGCTTGTTAAGTATTTATTATCGGAAAAATATGAAATAAATGATTTGGGTACATATTCAGATCTAAGTGTAGATTATCCGGATTTTGGTCATCTACTGGCAGTTGCATTAGAGAAAAAGCAATGTGATTATGGAATAAGTATTTGTGGCAGTGGAAATGGAATAAATATGGTAGTTAATAAACATAATGGTATTCGTTCTGCTTTGTGTTGGAATGAAGAAATTTCCAGACTGGCCAGGGCTCATAATGATGCAAATATATGTGCTTTACCGGGTCGTTTTATTAATTATGAAACTGCTGTTGTTATTGTAAAAACCTTTTTAACTACAGGATTTGATGGTGACAGACATGAGAGAAGAGTAAATAAAATACCATTAATATAAATTATGATTTTATCAAATACATGTAAATACGGTTTAAGAGCAGTTATCTATCTGGCAATAAATGCAAAAGATGGTAAAAAGATAGGAATAAAGAAAATTTCAAAAGATCTGGATATTCCAACACCTTTCTTAGGTAAAATACTACAATCTCTGGCAAAACGAAAAATATTAAGTTCCACAAAAGGACCTAATGGTGGTTTTGGTATTGGGAAAGATCCGGCTGAAATTTCAATGCTGGATATAGTTGAAATTATTGATGGAAGAGATGTTTTTGATACTTGTGTAATCAGCTTAAGATCATGCAGTTCAGAAGAACATAAGAATTCCCCCTGTCCTATTCACAAAAAGTTTTCATCTATTCGTAAGAATTTAATTACATTATTTGAAAATGAAACAATTGAGGATCTGGCTTGTGAAATTAAAGATAATAAGCTGACAGAAATTTAAAATAGAAGTATTATAGTTTTATTTAACTAGATATTTTTGCCAATATTTAGATGTTATATAAAAAAGAATTATTGCAACCAGGGAACCTATTAAGTTCGCAATAAAGTCAACTATATTCATATTTCGTCCTAATGAAAATTGAAAGACTCCCTGTAAAATTTCCATCAATCCTCCCCAGAATACAATAATTGCAAAGGAAATTATTATATGCTTTTTCCTTAAATTTCCTTTTGTGTATTTTAAATATCCAAAAATAATTAATAAGGAAAAAATAAAATACATAAAAAAATGAACTATTTTATCTATATAAGGAATGTTAATAAATGAAGGTTTAGGTATATCCTGACCCGGTAATAAACTGAGTAAAACAATAACAATCATCCATAAAAAAGAGTAAATAAATGATTTGAGAAATAATTTTATTTTTATCAAACTATGAACCTATTATTTTATAATTTTATTTTTTCATTTCTTAACTGATACAAATAACGAATAAATTGTATAATTCGTTACGATTATTTAAAATTTCTGTAAAATAAACCTAAATTCTTATAATTGATTTAATTTTCCTATTTTTATTACATAACAAAATTGGCTTTTCTTATGGAAAAAAAGATGACTGTAACTAAAATGCTGGAGATCCTTAATAAAGAAAAAATAGATACCTGGTTTGACCTGGGCTTGTTTATTGATAGGTTTAAAGAATCAAATCCTGTTCCGTCAGTCAGGTTTAGAGGTAGTTATAATCAATTTAAAAATCAAATTGAAGATGGCGGTGTTGGTTTTATAACCTATGCATACTCTGTTGACGGGGTTACCATGGAAATACTAAAGTATGCTAAAATTTTCAGGACAAAATTCCCAAATATTCAAGTGCATCTAATCGGTGGGGATTTTGAAGAAGAATCTAATAAACTAATTGACACGGACTATAAAAAGTTTTCCTTAAAGGAAGCACAGGGCTTTATTAAATGGGATTTATTTGAGAAGTTTTTTTTCACAAAGCTGGAGAGAGGGAGTAGTGAATACAATAAATTAATCCTGGATTACTGGGCTGAAGTATTAAGTATTACAGAAAAACTGGGTAATTATGTTGAGAAAAATGAGCTTAGCTTATTTTATCTGGTAAATGTAGCCTCCAATCCGGGTAATGTTGCTTTGACTTTGGCTATTGTTTTTATTGCTGAATATCTGGGTATTCCTGTTATTAATAATAATCATGATTTTTATTGGGAAGGTGGAAATAGTGAAATAAATAGAATTGAAAAAGAACTGGATCCTGGTCCACGCGATTTTTTCTTTACCAATGCTCATTTGGGGGAATTCTTTTCACAAATTGAAGTACTTTTTCCCTGGGAATCCCGGTCCTGGCTTACAGTAAATATTAATGAAGAACAATCAGTTCATGTAATTAAAGAAAATGGTCATAACCCGGCTAATGTATCTTTAATTGGAACAGCTGTTGATGTAGCTGAATATAAAAATACGAGTAAGCGGAAAAAAATTAATACTTTTTATCAGTTTGAAAGAGTGTTAAGCCGGTATAAAAATACGCTTGTTTCATGGTCTGTTAAGGATATTATTGTAAAAAACCTGATTGATCCGGATAATATCAGCCCTATTTTGATAGGGTCAAAAAATACCAGATCTATTAAGAACTTTATGGCAGAGAATATCATTTTTCTTCAGCCCACCAGGGTCATTGACCGGAAACGTATTGAAGTTGGTTTTGAATTGATTAAAAAATTATTCCAAAAACAAGAATTTAGGAATAAATTTAATGAAGCCCCAAAATTGAAATTAACTATTTTAGTTACCGGGCCAATTGCCGGTGGCCATTCTGATTATTTTTTCGGGCTTATTAAACAATTTGATAAGTTTATAAACGAACTGGATACTCAATATAGAAGTAAAATTTACCTTGCTTTTTTATTCAGTGAGCTTGATAAAGAAAGATTTAAAAAACAGTTTGAAAAACCTGCAGGGATTGTAGATCTTTATAATATAGCTTCCCTGGTTTTGTTACCCAGTGAAACTGAGGGCAGAGGGCTTCCTATTATTGAGGCATCCGCCTGTGGTAGCCCGGTTTTTTGCCGCAGATATTATCCTGAACATGTTTATGCTGAAGTTATAGGTGAACATTTACCGGAGAAAGAAAGATTAAATGTTATTGATTTTGAAGATGATAAAATTAATGATAAGCAACTTTATAGAATTATTGAAGAAGTTTTTTATCCGCATATTGCAAGTCATGTTTTAAGACATAATCAAAAAGTGGTAGAAAACCGTTACAGTCTGGAAGCCTTAACTAAGAACCTGAAGGGAATTTTTTATCAGCTTTTTTTGCAATTGAAATCCAATTCTACTAATAAAAGTAATGTAAAACATGAACTTGAAAGCTATAATAAAAGAGTTAATTTTAGTAATGAAGATCTAAAGGCCTTAATGAATACAGAGAAAAGACATTATTTGCCTGGTTTTAACCGTTTGGCTTATATGCTTAATATTAAATCACTTATTGACCCCAGTGCTTTCCGTGCCGAAGAGTCACAAATCAAAGGAAGATTATATGCCTTCGCACACGATATGTTTGTGGATGATCCTGAGTATAAATCTATTCCTGAGGTTAAAAAACATGAATTTTTCAATTCTATTGATAATATTTTCAGGATACAGGATGGAGAGCTTGGAATTCAACATGACCATTCATTTGCATACCGGCACAGGAACTGTAAAAATTACCCATACAGAAATTTTACTTACCAGGAACTTACGGGCCTTGTAAATATATTGTACCATAAAATTATTCAGCCTGAATTGCATTATAAAATTGATAAAGGGAATCATTTCTTTACTGACTGGAACCTGGCGTTGTCACAACTTACTGCCAGCACAGAACTGATGATTGATGACAGGGATGTACTGATTAAGAAAATGAAACAAAATATTCCTTTGGGAGTATTCTCAGGTAAATATGTTAAACATGAGCTGGAATTTTTTGTATTACAGGCTATCCGCTCCCGGTATAATTTAAAGTTGCAGGAAGAGCTAACAGAGGAGGTTATTTTAGCAAATAAGAAAAGCATAGAACCGGTATATTTATTTTTACGTGAGACTCCTATAAGGGGAGCTGCTTCTGCAAAAGAAATAGTTCAATACATTGAACAGGGCTTTGATGATGAATTGAAATTATTATTAAAATATGGACTATTAAAAATTGTTAAAACAAAACAATGGTGTGTAGGTATTCATTTCCCCCAAATGGGGGAAGAGGCCTTAAAAACATTGAATTACATAAGAGAAGAAAAAGGTTTGTTAATATCCCATCACAGGAATGCTGCTGTAATGACAGATATTGTTGATATTGACAGAGTTCATATTGACAGGGTTATTGATCCTTTGATGGCAAACATTATGGGTATCCCGGAAGGATCAGGTTATATTCAGTTTGTTCCTGCCAGTGTGCGTACCAGCCTGGCTTATCCTACACCGGTCCAAACCGCATTAGATTTTCATAAAGCATTGAAAAGTTCGGAGTTTCAGGCCTTGATTAAAAAGCTTGGAAGTGAAAAAGTATTTGAAGCAATAAGGCAGGATGCAATAAATCAGGGTTCACCAATTAAAACCGTTTTAAAAAGTTTAAAACAAAAAGAAATTAATAATAAAAACCCGGTGGAGTACTCTTTTGTTAATGGCGTATATAATGATGGATTACCATGGAATGGTGCTCTGGCAATTACTAAAAATACAAAGGATGGCGCTCAGTGGAAGTACATTACACTTAGCCGGAGTAAAACAAGGAAGGTAACCAAATTTGTAAAGGATTTTGAATATAATTCACGGAAAAAAGTGGAAATTGCCTGGAATGGCGGCTATATTCTAAATCCGGAGTTAGTTGGAAAATTAGGAGTACCCGAGTCATACATTGGATCTCCCCTGGGTATGCTGGTTTCTGATTATGTGGTTAAATGTCCACCTTTGTTTAATAAACCAGCCCTTCTTGTTTATAAGGATGGGAAAATTGATATCCAACAGGTAAATGCTAAAAATGGCCTTGTTATTCTGGATAATGATAAACGTGTAGAATTTACACAAAATAATTACAATTTGTCAAAACCAGGGAAGGCTCCCTGTTATTATGATTTGCTTTATGATAAAAGGCAATTGCCCGGAAACGGGAGAGTTATTGTTCGGCTGGCCGGTAATATTGTGAAAGAAATTATATATTCTAAAAAAGGAGAAAAAGTAAATATGATCCCAGTTGGCTTAACTTTATCATTTGACAAAAAAGATTTTCCTAAAGAAATGTTTTCGGTTGAGAAGCCAATTAAAATTAGTTTACCAGGATATGAAAAGCTTCAGTATGCAGTTGAAGCAGGCCCGATGCTGATAGAAAATGGTAAATTCTGTCTGGATATGAAAAAAGAGGGCTGGAAAACACAGAATTCTATTCGTACACAGGCAGCACGATTGGATTATACCGATATGCGCGGACCAAAAATAGCAGTAGGTATTAATAAAGAAGGTAATCTTGTGGTACTTACTATAAATGGAAGGATACGGGAATCGGTGGGAGCGACCCATATTGATATGGCAGATATTTTGTTAAAATTTGATATTCAAAAAGCAATGGGATTTGATCCGGGCGGAAGCAGCACGCTGGTGGTCAGGGGAGAGGTATTAAATATTTCACCATATAATCATGATTATGAGCGAAATATTTATTCCATGCCACCGGAACCAAGGGCTGTATCCAATGCTGTTCTGGGTATTTACGAATAAGTATCTATGGCTGGAATATACATACACTTTCCATTTTGTACTAAAATTTGTAATTATTGTGATTTTCATAAATCTGCTTCCCTGCGTTTAAAGGATGAAATAATTAATGCACTGGGTAGGGAGATTGAAATTCAAAAGGATTACCTTTCCGGTGAATTGATTGATACTATATACTTCGGGGGTGGTACCCCGTCATTATTAAGTGCTGAAATAATTGTTCAACTGATTGAGAAAATCCATTCTGTACACAAAGTATCTGAACAGGCAGAAATAAGCCTGGAGGCCAACCCCGATGACCTTACAAAGACTTATCTGAAACAGTTGATAAAAACACCAGTTAAGCGCTTAAGTATTGGCTGCCAGTCGTTTTATGATGATGAGCTTGCTTTTTTAGGTCGCAGGCATAATGCAAAACAATCTTATGAGGCCGTTCAAATGGCAAAAGAAGCAGGCTTTGATAACATCAGTATTGATTTGATATATGGTATCCCTGATTCTTCCGATAAGATATTTGACCATAACCTGAGTAAAACTTTTGAACTGGATATACAACATATTTCAGCCTATCATCTGACCATTGAAAAGGGAACCGGGTTATATTTAAAAAAGAAAAAGGGAGAACTAAATGAGATTCCTGAAAAGAAAAGTTTCCGGCAATTTGAGAAACTGGTGAAACGAACTCAAAAAAATCATTTTGTTCAATATGAAATTTCAAATTTTTCCAAACCAGGTTTTATTTCAAAACACAATAGCAATTACTGGAAGCAAATAAAATATTTGGGAATCGGGCCCTCTGCACATTCGTTTGATATTTTTTCACGGCAGTGGAATCTTGCAAATAACAAGCAGTACATTCAAAGTGTTAATAATGGGGAAATACCTTTTACAAAAGAGGTTTTGAATTTTGAAACAAGGTATAATGAATATATAATAAGCTCTATGCGAACCATGTGGGGGGTGGATTTAGACTTTGTTGAAGCAAGTTTTTCTAAAGAATTTAAAGATTATTGTTTAACAATGGCCAAAGAATTTATAAAATCGGGACTGATTATTCAAAAACAGGACCAACTGGTGCTATCAACAAAAGGAATGTTTATTTCGGACAGTATAATGGCTGAAATGTTGTATGTTACTGAGTGACCCGGGCTAATACAAAAGAGTATCACGGCATATAGTCGAGAGAAAATAAAGTAAGAGATTGCTAAATATCAATTAACTATTTTGAATGAAAAAGACTTTATAAAATCACTAAAAAAGTTGAATAACAACATTTATATTGAAAATAAAAACAGACTCAAAGAATAAACAACGACACCCCAACAACAAATCATAACCCATAGCCGGTTAATAGTAATCAAAGAAAATGACAGTCTAAATGAAAAATAGAAGAATGAAAATATACTTATATATTATCTTTATCCTAATAACAAATGGACTATTTGCTCAATATGAAGGATCCATTCCTACCATAACAAGTGGATATGGAGCAAATGGTTCACATCCCGTTTCAGTTATAAGTTTAACAAACGACCATTGGACATCAAAAGACATTTCAATATATTATCCAACAGGAACAGTTAGTCCAATTCCTACTATATTCTATTCTCACGCCTACGGAGGAAATGATACTGCAAATCAACTTGAAACATTAAATCATCTTGCATCAAAAGGATATGCCGTAGTGTTTGTTCCTTATAGAACATTTGGTGTAACAATTCCTGAGAGATATTTAACTCTTTATGACGGTTTTATAAAAGCAGGGGAAATCCTGACATCTATTATAGACACTACAAGAATTGGATTTTACGGTCATTCATTTGGTGCTGGTGCAACACCAGGAATTTCATATAGACTATTCACCGAAAAGAATTGGGGCTCAAACGGTAAATTTATTTATTGCTCTGCTCCCTGGTATTCCTTTGAACTTGGAACAACAAACTTGGATAACTATCCAACAGATTGTAAAATGATTACAGTTTTATATGATAATGATGAAACAAATGACCATAGAATGGGAATGGATATTTTTAATAATATTGCAATTAATGACAGCATAAAGGATTGTATAATTGTTAAATCGGATACAATTTCAACATATATTTATCAAGCTGACCACACAATGCCAACACAATATAACGGAAATAGTGAATTTAATGCTCTTGATTATTACGTTACTTTTAGATTGTTAGATGCATTAGCGGACTACACTTTTACAGGCGACTTGACAGCCAAAGATATTGCATTAGGCAATGGTAGCATATCGCAAATAAATATGGGCGGACAATTAAAACAATTAACTGTAACAGATACACCTTCCCCAATTTATCCAGAGACATTATATCAATTTACGTGTGGTTCAACAACTAATGAAAGATAATTATTTTGTCAATTAATTCTTGGGATAGATGATGAAATTCTTGAAAATAACAAAATTTCAATCTACCCAAATCCAACAACAGGATTATTTATTGTAGAAGGAAATGATATCCAATCTATTGAAATTTTAATATTTGATAAAACAGGACAAAAATTATTGTCGGTTAGCAACCATACAGTTCTAAATATTAGTAATTTAACAAACGGAACTTACTTTGTAATAATTAAAGTAAGTGGAATTATTGAAGTAAAAAAATTAATAAAAATAGAATAGCCAGCAGGTAACATAGTAGGATTTAAGGCTCAGTTGAGCTAAAAAAAAGAGGTAATAAGATTAATCTTTACTGCCTCTTTTTAGTGATATCCAGAACTCCCTGTGGTCTTGCCGCAGGGATAGTCAATTTTAAAGATTTTCTTTACGTAATGTTGAGAGAGGTAGGGACAGTCTTTTGATCCGGAAAAAATTGAATTGCCATTTCAGAGAGGCATAAAAAAATTCATTCAAAACATGCAAGAAAAAAGCAAGATAGCCCCAAAACAAAATTGGGGGATGTATGATGTAGCGGAACTTACTTATAGAAACTGAGTGTTTACAAGGGTTATGTACATAAAAATCCTGCAATCCGTTGCCACAAATTGCAATTGATTGATTAGATGACTTTTTGCAATGATAACAATTTTTACTGGTAAAAATTAACAAAGTACCGAAAAATTATATTAACACTTGATATACAGCGATTTAAGAGTTTATATTTTCGTTGCTACAAAAATCAATAATTATCGTGGTAACCCTTGTCAATATTAGAAACCTTTAATTAAAACCCGATGTAGCCAATAAAGCTTTTGATGCAAAGCACGATTGCCCGTCAGAAGATTGCT
>JAOZKQ010000265.1 GCA_029935275.1 Bacteroidales bacterium
TTTTTTTGGGTGGAATGCTTGAGGCCCAAGAGGCTTTTACCCCCTATGAGGACCTACCGGAAATAAATAAAAACTACAAACCCTCTTATGATGAAAACTATCCCCAATGGGCTAAGATGCTGTATCAATACCCGATAAATTTTAATGAAATTACCAAAGATTTTGATACCTATATGCTGGCTAATAAGGGACAAAAGAATGCAATTATTCGATACTTTAAAATTTGGAGCAAAGCATTGGCCCCATACACAAGCGCAGATGGAACCATCCAATTGCCGGATATCCCAAAATTGGAAAGTAATCTTAGAAAAGCACAGCTTGGTGCTTATCAGCAATTAAAAGGCAGCACAGCTTCCAATGCAAACTGGACTTTTTTAGGCCCGAAGGAAACTTTCTGGCTAAATAGCTCCGGCTCTTCCACGGTTCCGGCTGCTTGTCCCTGGCAGGTTAATGTTTATGCATTTGATGTCTCTACTTCAGATAATAATATTATTTATGCTGGTACGGAAACAGGCCTCTTAAATAAAACCATTGATAATGGAATGAGCTGGCAACTTATGAGCCAGCATTACCCCTTTGGAGGGGCAGTTACTTCAGTGGCTATTCATCCTGAAAATACGGATATCGTTTATGTTGGTGCAGGCAGACAGATTCACAAAACGGTGGATGGGGGAGATACCTGGTCGCCGGCTTCAAGTAGCAGTGGGAATTTCAATGCAGATCAAATGAAAATTGATTCAACAAATCACGAAAAAATACTGGCAGCCGGTAGTGACGGGGTATATATCAGTTTGGATGGTGGTGTGAACTGGACCAGGAAGTGGACAAAGCGTGCATGGGATATAGAAGTTAAGCCAGATGATGATAATATAATTTATGCCTTATCAATAGATAATAATGATGATTTTAATATTTTAATGTCAGCTAATGGTGGAGATTCTTTTTCGGAAATACAGAATTTCCCGGTTGTTCCCAATAAATCAGGTGGTTTACTTGCTGTAAGCCCTGCTGATCCTAATAGTTTATATGTAGTTTTATTAAGTGGTATAGATGATGGTACATCTTCTTTGAATAGCAGTTCAGGAACAGGTGATTCTTTTTCAAATACAGGAGCTAATTTTGTAGAAGGGATACCATACTTGTATAAAGGTACTGTAAATAATAATACATGGACATGGACAAAGCTGGCTACCGGAAAAACCGATAATTTCCCAATGGATAATGGCCAGGGATATTTTGATCTTGTATTGGATGTATCCCCTTTAGATGCAAGTTTAATTTTTGTAGGGACAACTACTTTATACAAATCAGAAGATGGTGGCAGTACACATAAAGCAATTGGAGGCTATCATGGAAATTTCCCAATACATCCTGATATTCAGTGTATAAAAATCCTTCCTAATGGGGAAACCTGGGTTGCAACGGATGGAGGGTTTACGCATTCTATTGATAACTTTAAGTTTCCTTTCAGGGCCTTTAGTCGTAATAACGGATTGATAGGTTCTGATATGTGGGGGTTTGACCAGGGATGGAATGAGGATATTGTTGTTGGTGGCAGGTATCATAATGGTAATACGGCCATAGCAGATTTCTATCAGCCAAAAGCTTTACGTATGGGTGGTGCTGAATCTCCTACAGGGTGGGTTATTCAGGGTAAAAGCCGGCATGTAGCTTTCAATGACCTTGGTAATGGGTGGATATTGCCCAAAACGGCAGAATCGGCACCGGAAGGTCGTTTTATTTTCAGTAAATATCCGAATATGGTGGAATATGGAGGCCGTCGTGGGAATATGGTTTTCCATCCTAACTATTACGGTCTGGTTTACCTTGGTGAGGGAAATGGCTTCTGGGTAAGTAAAGATATGGGTGAGAGCTTTGACATGCTTTATAGTTTTCCCGGAGATGTGCGCTTCCTTCAGGGAAGTTATAAAAATCCGAATGTGTTTTATGCTGATATTGTGGGAAGGGGATTGTATCGGACCTCAAATGGTGGCGAAACATGGGATAGAAAACCTTCGCTTACAAGTGGCTCTTATGGATCCTCTTCCTGGAATGGGAAACTATCTTTTGTAATTTCGCCCTATAATGAGAATGTGATATATGCTTGTTTGTCCAATGGGGCATGGTCGGCTGATATTGGAAAAGTATTTAAATCAACAGACGGGGGTGATACCTGGCAGGACTGGACCGGTTCGGTTGCTACTTACTTTAAGAATATGGCAATTCAACCAACAACCGGAGGTAGTGACCTTGTATATCTTTTTACTACTACAAAGAACGGAGTACCGGCAAGCGTTTATTTCAGGAAAGAAGGAATGACAAACTGGGAGGAGTTTGACCTTAATTATCCAAAGGGAATGGGTGTTAATTACAGCCTTCCGTTTTTCAGGGATGGTAAAATCAGGGTAGGAGGTAGCGCCGGGGTATGGGAATCTCAGCTTCAGGAACCTGATTTTGCACCCATTATTAATCCATGGGTTGAAAAAGCAAGTTATAACTGCTATTCCGATACTTTGTATTTTGATGATCATTCCATGTTAAATCATGCAAATGCAAGCTGGAGTTGGAGTATTGATCCTGAACCTTCCTATATAAGTGACCCTGATAGCAGGAATCCAAAGGTTGTGTTGGGAGCAGCTGGTTCTTATGATGTTACCTTAAATGTTGTAAAGTCTGGTTATACTTTTTCAAAAACTATTCAGTCCATGGTAACGGCCAGCACCTGCCCTTCATTGGATGATTGCAGTAACCCGGCAGTATTGTCTAATGATTCATTATCCCTGGTATATGCTGATAGTGAGGAGAAAAGTGGTGAGGTTGGAGTAGCAACTAATGCTATAGATGGAGATCCTGATACGCATTGGCATACAGAGTGGTCTGCTTCTGACCCTGCTCATCCTCATGAGATTCAGGTTGATATGGGGAAGGCATATAACCTGCATGAATTTACCTATTTGCCACGTCAAAATGGACCAAATGGCCGTATAAAGGATTATGAATTGTATGTTACAGAAGATATAGATGATTGGGGTACCGCAGTGAAGACAGGTACATTCCCTAATTCTTCAGCTCCTCAAATTCTTTCTTTTGAACCTTCGATCGTTGGCCGGTATTTTAGACTGGTAGCCCTTTCAGAGGTGAATGGTAATGAATGGACCTCTGTTGCAGAGCTCTCATGGAAATGTTGTAATATTTCTACTACCGGAATGTCAAGATTTGGTGAAGAGTATTCTGTAAAAGCATTTCCGGTTCCTTCAGCCGGTGTGGTTACAATATCTCTTCCCGGAAATGGAAAGTACAATTATAGCATTTATTCTATAACAGGTAAAATTGTTGACAGTGGGGTGATTGACAGGTCATCGTCTGAACATTCATTTAACCTGGGCAGTTTTAATAATGGTGTGTATTTTATAAAGTTGCTTGATGAAGGTGGTGTAATATACAGGGTAAAGGTGGTTAAGGAGTAATCGTATTTTGTTTTATTGTGATTAAAAATATAACCGGGGGGTGACTCCCAATCATCCCGTATCAAATTGAAAAGTTTGAGAATAAGATTTTTATATTGCTTAGTAGCAAGGTTGAGTTAGTAATATTTTATGTTAATAAACAATATGTGTTGGGTAGTATTGTTTGGTTCAATAAAGTAGTTTGGCTGAAAGCCAAAGATAACCTAGCACAGGGCATCGCCCTGTGTAAAGAATCATAATAGTTCAATTTCGCCCTGATAAGGGCAATATAATAAAGTTAATATGTTTTTTATGGATGTGTTTTTATATTCTGCCCTTACAGGGCGAATTGTCATATTACTTCTGTCATAGGGCGTTGCCCTATGCTATGATATTGAAGCCTTTCAGGCTAATTAAATGCATGTATTAATATTCATTTAGCAAAAGAATTTCAATTCAAGTTTTATCCTGGAAATCTCAGTTGAGCCACAAAAATTCGACAAATTATTCAAATCTTCTATTTTTCAACTTGATCTGTTATCCCTTGACTTAAATAAAAAAAAAGCCACTTTTTGGTGGCTTTTTTACCATTTTAAGTAGTGATCAGTATTTTACGGTAAGCACATCATGCACTTCCCGGTAGCC
>JAOZKQ010000031.1 GCA_029935275.1 Bacteroidales bacterium
TTGCTAAATATTTTCCATAGGTATGGTAAGCCAGAATATAACCAACAAGTGCCAGAAGTGCTAATAAAAATGAATTCATGATAAGGGTTTGTATGTCCGAAGGATCAAATTAGAAAAATATAATAATGATTATCAAAAGTATATAAAACAGAACACTTCTAACTCCAATACTAAATCTGAATATTAAAAATATTTCAATTATGCTCAATATCAGGGCCCAGCAATACCGGATCTATGGTATTTTCGTCATATTTGAATTCCGGAACCATAATTATATCAAAGGAATTATGAATGTACATTAGAGTATCCAGATGAAATATTTTCTTAATTGCAAGATAATCCATTTCCTTATCAATAATAAAATTAAAAATGGCCGTATCTGCATTATACCAGTTCTCATTTGCTACATGGTAATACTTTTGTAACCCGCCATATACAGCATATACTCTTACATTATTTCTGGAAAACATGCTTATGTATTTTGCATCCCAATAATTACCCACTCCTTTTAACAAACCTTCTTTCCTGGCAATGTCATCAATACTTCTTACTTTCTCAGGATAGAATTCTGTGTAGGCCTTAAATCCGGTTAATGAGAAGCCATTTAAAATGATTATAAAATAATACCCCATTAAGGCTGGAATTACCAGAACACTTAATCTGTTAAACCAAAATTTTGATCTAAAGAGAAACAATGGAAAATTCAAAGCTCCTAAATAAAAAGGGTATATATTATACCTGAAGCAATCTATTGAGACATAACTCCCATTAATTATAGGTGCAAATATTACAGTAATTGAAAAAATAGTAGAAAACAAAATATAAAATGACCAATTGCTGAACTTCTTCTTTTGTAAAATGTTATATCCAGTTATGATTATGCCAATAATTAAAGAAAAAAGTGATAAAAAAAGAATAATGGAATTTAAGTCAAAGCTTGTAAAATAATATAAAGTATCTTTCAGGAAAAGTTGAGCAGAAGCAAACATATCATTAAATACAAACATTTTAAAAGCTGTACCAAAATGTATGATTTTCTGATTCTTTAATATATTAAAAAAGACTATCCCAAAAACAGAGGATAAAAGCACCAATCCTCCTGCTACTAATGACCGCCTCTTATCATAAGGAGCTTTTTTATAGAAAAGGGACAGGCTTATGATTGGAACAGTAATGGACATAAACACCAATTTATCCGACAATACCCCCAGAAAGCTTATGATAATTAAGAAAATAAGAAATATTCTAGTACCATTTTTCAGATACAGAATGAACAATAGGTAACTTAACAATGCCATTGTAAAAATGCTTGTATGATAAGAATTTATTAGCAAATAAAAAGACATATACAAATCATGGTCAACTAAAGCTCTCACAAAATACATAGCTAAAAGCATGTTTGAAAAAACTACAATTCTATTCACCATTTCCTTTTGCATAATTTGCATTAAAACTGACCTGAATAAAACAATAATAAAAATATATTGAATTACTGCGAAGAATGCCGTGCTCAGTAAAAAACTACCAGTAATGAACATCAGGAGAAAATATACAAGCATATCAGGGAAGAAATTAGGTGCAGGATTAAAATGCCACCCGTTTAAAGTACCTCCATCAATAAATAAATCTTTATAGATTGAAGGCAAATACAGGGTATCGGTAGAAAAGAACCAATTGTATGATTGCTCATCAAGGCTACAAAAAATAGTAAAAATCAAAAAAGCAACTATTATTAAACCGGCTAAATACAAGTAATCACCAATAAATATCCAATTAATTTTTTTTTGCATATTTATATTTAAATTTTAATCCTGATGAAAGAAATTAATTGCATTAGAAATGGATTGAGCTGAATTTGAATCATCTAAATTAAATAATATTTTGTTTGTGTAGATATTAATCTTCAAACAAACCAGTTACTTTCATTTCAAATAGCTGACAACAAAGTTCTTAAATACATTATTTTAAATTAATAAATTCATCCTTTTAATAATAAACTCCTGGCTTTTACCTATTTAATATGCATATATTTTGAATTGTAACATAACTTTAGTATTTTCGTAATACTAACTACTTCAATTATTTACATTCTAATGTGCCTGCAGAGCCGTTTTTATGAGACAAAAAACCATACATATCCGGGGGGTATTTCTATTTATTACCTTTCTATTATTGTCTCTAAATCATAATGCTTTAGCCCAAAATTGGTGTATTTCAGATCAAACTTATTCAAGAGACGGAAATGGAGGTGAGCGCTTTGGGTATGCCGTAGCCATTTATGGGAACTATGCAATTGTTGGCGCACCTGAGGAGGAGTCAGACGCGGCAGGTTCTCACAACCTGAATAAAGCAGGTGCGGTATATTTTTACCATAAAGATAATTCCGGCAAATGGGAATTTATGCAAAAACTGGTTGCCCCTGACAGAAAAAAAGAAGATTTCTTTGGACACTCAGTTGATATTTATGATGATTATGCAATTATAGGAGCTTTTAGAAAAGATGATCCTTATAGTAGAAGCAAGGATGTTGGAGCCGTTTACATTTGTCACCTGGGTTCTGACGGGAAATGGGAGGTAATTCAGGAAATATTCGCTTCCGATAAAGCAAAAAATGCACAGTTTGGTCAATCTCTAAGTATTTCCGAAAACAATATTCTGGTAGGTGCCTGGAAAGAAAAGGAGGATGAAAATGGAAAGAATTCCATAGATAATGCCGGGGCAGCTTACCTATTTACAAAAAACTTTTTTTTAAACAGATGGTCTCAGGCACAAAAAATTGTTTCACCTGAAAGAAGTAAGAATGATTATTTCGGGGAATCGGTCAGTATTTCAGGAAATACTATGCTAATTGGCGCTTCATACCATGAGGAGGAAAATCTGAATGAAGCCGGTGCTGTTTATGGATATATAAATACTTTTTGGGACAACTGGACATTTATAAACAAACTGGAACCTTCGGACAGAACAGAAAAAGGACACTTTGGCCATTCCATAAGCATATCTAATGATTATGCCCTGATCGGTGCTTATGGAGACAATAAAGATAATAATGGCAATAACCCTGTAAAAGGTGCAGGTTCGGCAAGTTTATTCAGGCACTTCACAACTAAAGGATGGGAATTTTCTCAAAAAATTACCGCAGAAAACAGAGCAGATAACGATCGGTTTGGATGGGATGTTTCACTAAGCAATACCAATGCCTTTATTGGCGCTCCAAAGAAAGCTGTACTCAATGCTGATAATAGCCTTATACCTGAAGCAGGCACCGTTTCTATTTTCAAGAATTCCGGCACTGGGGAATTGGACCCAATTAAAATGCTAAGCTTGCAGGAACCACGAAAAGGTGACCAATGGGGATTCTCTTTAGCTTCATCAACCGGCTCATTGCTGGTTGGCTCTCCATACCATGACAAAATTGATGAATCCGGCGATAATGTCATCTCAAATTCCGGTGCTGTATCTTTATTAGAGCCTTGTGATGATATTACAATTTTCAATGAAGTATCTATTTGTAACGGTGACAGCATTTTTCTACAGGGGGATTTTCAATCTGAAGCGGGTACTTATTATGATGTTTACCCCTTACCTGCAGGAAATGACAGCATCGTTATTACGGAACTTTCAATTATCCCTATAACTGTTACCAAAACGACTGCTTCGATTTGTGAAGGCGAAAGTATCTGGCTGGGTGGTGCATATCAAACAGAGCCAGGTGTATATACTGATTCTCTGGTTGCAACAACAGGCTGTGACAGTATTTTGATAACAGAACTCACTGTTTTTCCAGTTAATATAACTAACCTTGAAGCTGAGATTTGTGAAGGTGATAGAATTTGGCTTGGTGGTGCGTACCAAATGGAGGCAGGAACATATTATGATACACTAACTTCCATTTCTGGTTGCGATAGTATTTTAATTACTGAATTATCGGTTTTCCCGGTTTCTGTGACATCTATATCCACCCAAATTTGTGAAGGCGACAGTATTTTGCTCGGAGGGTCCTTCAGAACTAAAGAAGGAATCTACAATGACACATTAATAGCAATTACCGGCTGTGACAGTATTCTTGTAACAGAATTAACCCTTATACCAATAAGTAGAATAAACATGGAAGCAGAAATATGTGAGGGTGACCGCATATGGCTGGGTGGTGCTTACCAAACACAACCAGGCACTTACTATGATATATTTACTGCCTCTACAGGTTGTGACAGCATTATCATTACAGAGTTATCAGTACTACCTGTTTCTAAAACAAGCCTGTCTTCTCAAATTTGTGAAGGGGACAGCATAATGATCGGTGGTTCTTTCAGAAAAGAAAGCGGAACTTTCTACGACACTTTAATGGCAGTTACTGGTTGTGATAGCATCTTTATTACTGAACTTTATGTCATTCCGGTAAGCAGAACTTACAGGGATGAAGATATTTGTGAAGGACAAAGGATCTGGTTGGGTGGGGATTACCAAACTGAGTCGGGTATTTACACTGATATATATACTGCTTCCACTGGTTGTGATAGCATTATTATAACTAACTTAACTGTTTTACCGGCACCTAAAACTTCTGTTTTTGTTCAAATATGTGAAGGGGACAGTATCCTCGTCAATGGAGAGTATGTTGACAAAGCAGGGATTTATACTGACACAATCCCGAACCCTTTTGGCTGCGATAGTATTAGTATAACATATGTTACTATGTTCCCTGCATCTGAAACCCGGGTTGATGCTACTATTTGCAATGGGGATAGTCTGTTCCTGGCTGGTTCCTATCAGCATACTTCCGGAGTTTATTATGACACTCTCCCAAGCGTAATTGGCTGTGACAGCATCATTGCAACGACTCTTATTGTCAGTGAGAATCAATCTTATACAATTGAAAGAATCCGGTCTATTTGCAGAGGAGACAGTATCTGGCTGGAAAATGCCTATCAAAAAACGGAAGGTGTATTTATGGATACTAACATAATTGCACCCTGTGGTGACACCCTGATTATTGAAACCACTTTAAGTATTAACCCACAGGCAAGAATAGACCTGGGTGAAGATGCTCAGTATTGTACGGGGCAAAGTATCACAGTTGATGCGGGTCCCGGATTTGTATATTACTCCTGGAATAATGGCATATTTGACACAAGATCCATTAATGTTGAAACATCAGGAACATGGCATGTAACCGGAACAGATGTGAACGGATGTACAGATGATGATACTATAAATTTAGTATTTGAAGTTTGTACGAATATTCCAGTTCAAAATAAAACTCCAATGGATATCTTTATATATCCAAACCCTACTTCAGGAAAAGTCACCCTTGAACTGGGAGATAAACTTGCGGAAAAAAATCTGGAAATAAGCATAATGAATACTTTAGGAAAAGTCCTGCTACATAAAACGGTAAAAAGCCGAAAAACCATTAAGTTTGATATTTCAACTTTCCCTAAAGGTCTATATTACCTGAATATTCAGAATTCAAAGACTGGAAATACTATACAAATTATTCTAAAATAGAATTACCTGAATATTTTCATATCTCCTCAATATTTACTTTGCATAATAACATTCCCTTATTAATCCTTAAACATTATCTTTGCAGGAATTGAAATTAACTGCAAACATATCAAAGCACAATTTTAGGGCCTTGCTCTGGCACGCAGCATTTATTGCTTTTGTCCGCAATTTTATTGATGTTGACACGGTTATCCCGGCCATGTTAATAGATGCTGGTGGTGAATCTATACAAATTGGAATTATGACTGCCATTATGCTTGGTGGATCAAGTATAACCCAATTAATTTTCGCTCCTTTTATCAGCAATTATTCATATAAAAAACCATTTTTGTTAATTGGCATTAACTCCAGGATCCTGGCACTGTTAGGAATAAGTCTGGTCCTTTTCTATTCCGGACAAATTCATGGCAACTTTTTAATTTGGTTCCTCTTTCTTCTCATTACCGTATTTTCACTTGGAGGAGCCTTTGCGAACATTGGTTATGCCGACATCCTGGGCAAATCTGTAGCACAGGAATCCAGGAAATCCTTTTTCTCTGTCAAACAAATACTAACGGGAAGCATATTGCTCATTTCAGCATTAATTGCAAAAAAAGTAATTGTAATATCCGACTATCCAACCAATTACGCTTATATGTTCCTGATTGGATCATCATTCCTTCTCATTGCTTCATTTGGGTTTTGGAAACTAAAAGAGGTAGTTCCATCAAAGTTATCCATAAAAAATCCAACACACTTCTTTTCTCTGGTCAAAACAGAGTTAAAACAGAACCGAAGACTCCCCTACTTCCTTGGCTTTATTAATACCCAGGGCATTAGCATTGCATTACTTCCATTTATTCTACTTTATGCAAAGGAAAATTTTCAGGCAGCAGACATCAGTACAGGTTTACTCCTGTTCTTTAAAGTAATTGGTAGTGTAACAACCGGATTGCTGCTTTTTCTGCTGTCAGGCAAATATAAGTATCGTCACCTTTTGTTCACTAATGTAATACTTGCAACTTCACTGCCTTTATTGGTGCTTTTTGTAACAGGCACACCTCATTTTAATCTGATTTTCTTTATCGGAGGAATAATTTTTGCAATCTATAGCATTACAATTAACGGGGTTTTGCTGGAAGTTTCCGGAACAAAAAACAGGGCTTTATACACAGGCATAACAGGTGCCGGAAACATTCTGCCGGCCATCTTTCCCCTGGCAGGCGGATGGATAATTAAACAGTTTGGCTTTCAGCCATTTTTTATTATCTATCTGGTAATCATTCTCTCCTCCCTGTTTTTTATTTATAAACTTAATTGCAAAAAATAAATCATAATTTACTAAAACATAATAAGCCATAATAATTACATTTGAATCTTCAATACAGAGTTAACAACTAAATTAATACCTGATATAATTATGACAACAGAATCATCTTTAGAAACAAAACCAAAAGAAAGGTTATTATCCCTTGATACTTTACGCGGGTTTGATATGCTTTGGATAATTGGTGGAGGGAGCTTTTTACATGCCTTGTCAAAAGCCACAGATTGGACATGGGCTAATATTTTATCAGAACAAATGCACCATGTTAGCTGGGAGGGATTTCATTTTGAAGATCTTATTTTTCCCTTATTTATGTTTATATCAGGTGTTGCCATACCATTTGCCATAACATCAAAACTGGAGCATGGAGTTTCTAAACAACTTATTACAAAAAAGGTTTTTATAAGAATGATTTGGCTGGTTGTATTGGGTTTAGTATATAATGGGGCACTAAAAAGCGGATTCCATAATATGCGGGTAGCCAGTGTTCTTTCACAGATTGGTATTGCATATTTCTTTGCAGCCTTAATTGTTATTAATACGAAATCTATAAGACCACGTATCTACTGGTTTGTAGGTATTTTAACCGGTATTGCGATACTTCAGAATTTTATTCCTGTCCCTGGTTTTGGGCCCGGGGTTATTACACCTGACGGGAGCATTAATGCCTGGCTCGACCAACATTTTTTGCCAGGAAGGTTGCATGATAAAATCTTTGATCCTGAAGGCCTGCTATGTATTATATCTGCTACTACAGTTACTTTATCAGGAACCTTTGCCGGTTACATCCTTAGAAGCAAACAGTATAAACCGGAGAAAAAAACCTTAATCTTAATGATTGCAGGCAGCAGCCTTGTTATTATTGCTTTATTGTTATCCCCGGTTTACCCAATAATTAAAAAGAACTGGACTGTTCCTTTTAACCTTCTTACAGCCGGGATCAGTTTTCTGCTTATTTCTATTTTTTATTTTGTAATTGATGTCAGAGGCCTAAAAAAATGGACTTTCTTTTTCAGGGTAATTGGAATGAACTCAATAACAATTTATCTTGGGGTAAGAATTATTGATTTCAGGCATAGCTCTGGGTTCCTGTTTGGCTGGCTAAATAATCCATTGGGTGATTTTGGTCCGGTAGCAATAATTACAGGTGCTATTGCACTTGAGTGGCTGTTGCTATATTATCTTTATAAAAATAAGATTTTCCTGAGAGTATAGTCGCTTAGAAAACCTAACTAACCAACACATTGCTATTATAATATTTTAACCTTTTACTTTCGACTTGTCACTTGTAATATGTTCATTTATGGACACTGGTGTACGCTTTTGAATTGTTTCAAATTTCATACGCCAGGCCAAATCACTATATCATCATAATACACAGTAAATTACACATTATGGTATAATAATTGCTAAAATATAAATAGGAATAGGAAAAGAGAATGCTCAAAAATTATTTAAAAATAGCGTTTAGGAATATTCAAAGGTATAAAGGGTATTCCCTGATTAATATTTTCGGGCTCGCCATTGGGATGTCAAGTGTTTTACTTATTTTCCTTTACGTTGCTGACGAAATTAGCTATGACCGCTTTCACAAAAATGCCAGACAGATATACAGGATAGGCCAATATGGCAACATTGGAGATATGGAATTCAATGGAACCACTACACCTGCTCCACTGGCAAATGCCTTAATGAATGATTTTGAGGAAGTCAAATATGCTACCCGTATCCTGGAAGGCATAAATACGGTCATTACATATAAAAACAACAGCTATTTCGAATCGAGCTATCTTTATGCTGATACTAATTTCTTTAAAATATTCAGTTTCCCACTGATAAAAGGGAATCCTGCCACTGCCTTACGCGAGCCTAACTCTATGGTGCTTAGTGAGAGCACTGCAAAAAAGTATTTCGGCGACAAAAATCCACTTGGTGAGATTCTCCACGAATCAGATGGCACAGACTATAAAATAACCGGTGTTGCCAAAGACCCACCCCATAACTCTCACTTTCACTTTGACTTCCTGGCTTCTATTAGCACTTATGAATGGACATCTAATGATAATTGGTTAAGTGATAGTTACTATACTTACTTTTTATTACAAGATAATTATCCAATCCGGAAACTAAAGCAAAAGATGCCTCATTTTGCTTTAAAATATATTGGTCCACAGTTAAAAAATCAGCTGGGAATTGAGAGTAAAGACTGGAGTTCTTCGGACAATAACTTTAATTTTTCTTTTGAACCGCTTACAAACATCTATCTTTACTCAAAAGCATCCCCTCAAATAGAACCGGTTTCTGATATAAAGACCATCTTCTTCTTTACCATTATAACATTTTTCATACTAATTCTTGCCATCTTTAATTTTACAAACCTCACCACAGCTAAATCTGTTACCAGGGCGCGCGAAATGGGTATGAGAAAGGTAATTGGATCGCAGCGACGACAACTTGTATTTCAACTACTCATTGAATCAATATTTGTAAGTTTTGTTGCACTTATCCTGGCACTTGTAATGGTGGAATTATTTTTACCGATATACAACAACATTGTAGGAAAAGAACTATCAGTTAAATATTTCAGCAAATGGTATATTATTCCATTACTGTTTTTTACTACCTTATTAATTGGCATTTTTGCTGGCAGCTATTCATCTATTTCCATATCTTCTTTCAAAGTACTTTCTGTTTTAAGGGGAAATTTCTCTTTAGGTTATAAGAAACTATGGTTCAGGAGCGGATTAGTCATTTTTCAATTTTTCATAGCTATTGTCATTATTATCAGCACAATTGTTGTATATACTCAACTTGGTTATGCATCAAAAAAGGAACTGGGATTTATCAAAGAAAATCTTCTGATCGTTGACCGGGCTTATGGCATTGAACCAAAAGGACAAAAATCATTCAAAAATGAACTATTAAAAAATCCTGAAATTTATGATATTTCCATATCCACTACAGCTCCAGGACTCGAAGGATGGATGGGTCAGGTTATGAAAAGAGAAGATGCCCCTCCCGATGAATTAATCCACTTTAGACAGCTTGCATGTGATGCTGATTTTCAAAAAACTTTTAAGCTTGAAATGAAAGAAGGCCAATTTTTTGCTGAAGGAAAAAGCGTTGGTAAAAAATACGTCATTATTAACGAATCTGCTGCAAAATCACTTGGATATCAAAATCCGATAGGAAAAAAGCTTATGATACCAGGAAAATCTTATAAAGAAAAATGGTCATATGAGATTATTGGCGTAGTTAAGGATTTCCATTTTAGTGGTATGAAGGACAAAATAGAAAACCTGGTGATCTATTCGCCACAAAAATACTTTGCCAGGTATATTTCTATGAGAATTAATGATAAAAATGTTCCTGAAACAATTGCTTACATTGAGAAAGTCTGGAAAAACTACTCAATTAACCAACCATTTAACTACTTCTTTGTAACTGATAAGTTAGAAGAGTTACAAAGTACCGAAATTAAAACTGCCAGGGTATTTACAATCTTCTCAATACTGGCATTGGTTATTGCAAGCCTTGGCCTGATTGGGCTGGCTTCCTTCATGACTGAGCGAAAAACCCGGGAAGTCGGCATTCGAAAAGCTATGGGCGCAAGTTGTAGGAAGATTGTATTCCTGCTTATTGCACAATTTCTTAAATGGATCATCATAGCTAATTTATTAGCATGGCCAGCTGCTTATCTAATCACAAAAAACTGGCAGAACAATTTTGCCTACAAGCCTGATTTCCCCTGGTGGGCTATCATTATAGCAAGCTCATTAACCTTATTAATCGCCATCATAAGTGTAAGTTATCAAACTTTAAATGCAGCATATATGAATCCTGCTAATTCCATCCGTTACGAGTAAGTCTTCTGATTTCAAGTCAAAGGTCAAAGGTCAAAGTTGAAAGTCGAAATTTAAATCATATTAATCCGAATTATTCATTCCTAACATGACAATGACCATGAATTATATTGAATGAATTTCACAAATTATTCAATGAATTTTATAGATTTGAACTTCTGTTCCACCTATCTTTTTTTAATTATAAAATCCAACAAAAATGAAATTAAAACTTTTTGTAAAATTCCTCCTGAATTCACTTCTATTTTTCAGCCTGACCTTAAATTCTGCATTTTCACAAGCTACTGCTGAAGAATATAATGAAAGCTGTACCAGTATTATGGTTGGAAAAGAGGCCAGTACTGATGGTTCAGTAATGACTTCGCATACCTGTGATGCATATTACCGCACCTGGCTACAATTTGTCCCGGCAAAAGAAAATGAAGAGGGCACTATGCACCAGGTAAAATGGGGTACTATGCATACCAGTTCTGCCTGGAGTAATGAAAATGTGGAAATAAAAGGAGAAATACCTGAGGTAGAAAACACCTTTGCTTATCTTAATACCGCTTATCCCTGCCTGAACGAAAAGCAACTTGCAATTGGAGAAACCACCTTTGGAGGAAGTAAGCTATTAAAAAGTGACAAAGGATTGTTTCTCATTGAAGAATTGGAAAGAATTGCGCTACAGCGTTGTACAACTGCCAGAAAGGCCATTGACCTTATTGGTGAATTGATAAAAGAATATGGTTATGCTGATTATGGTGAATGTATAACTATTGCAGATAAGCAGGAAGTATGGCAAATGGAAATTATGGGAGAAGGCATTGATAAGCTTGGTGGTGTATGGGCTGCCCAAAGAATTCCGGATGATCATGTTGGTATTTCAGCCAACATCTGTAGAATAGGCGAAATTAACTTGAAAGACCCTGATCATTTTAAAGCTTCGAAAAATGTATTTGATGTAGCAAAAGACCTGGAGTTATGGGATGGGAAAAAGCCATTTAAATTCTGGAAAGCATACAGTAAAGGAAAACCATTTGGTATTCGTGAATTCTTTGTCCTAAGCAGCCTGGCCCCTTCATTAAACCTTGATTTTGACGCAGAAGAGATCCCTTTCTCAGTAAAACCAGAGAAAAAAGTGGATGTTCGTGATGTTTTAAAGTTTTACCGCACTACCTACGATGGCACAGAATGGGAAATGATAAAAAACCTGAAAGTTAGCGTTAAGCTCAAAGATGATAATGACAGCACATATATCGATACAATTATCAGTCCCGCCGCCCATCCATGGATGGCAAGGGATAAACGTAAACTTTTAAATTCCCTGGATTCAGGCTCTGTAGTCAGATACCGCCCAATTTCTGTTCAATATTGTGCCTATTCATGGGTAGTGCAGTTAAGGGACTGGCTGCCTGATGAAGTAGGAGGACGTCTCTGGTTTGGCTTTGATGTTCCCAGAGAAAGTCCGAGAACTCCCATTTATGCCGGTAATTTAAACCTTCCTAAAAGTTTTGCTGTTTGTGGACAAGATCATTTTAGCCGGGAATCAGCAATGTGGGCATTTCGCAGGGCAAACCGTTTAGCCATGGTAAACTGGGGGAAAGGCAAGGAGATCATTGAACCACTGGTTATGGATTTTGAAAATAAAGCTTTTAATGAAGTTAGTTTTATTGAAGAGAAAGCCCTTGAATTGTTAAAACAGGATGAAGAAAATGAGAAAAACGGGATTAAAACACAATTGTGCCAGGAATTCCTTAGCAATTATTCTAACGATTTTGCCAGAGCTGCAGTTAGCCGCTGGTGGGAACTGGGCGATGAGTTATGGGTAAAGTTCAGATGGAGCTTTTAGGATTGAAAGTCATTAAATTGTAATTAATTGTTATTCGGTGGTTATTAATTGTTTTAATACCTGATTTACCAGAAGTCTAACTTTAAGTATTTTAGGCATTTTAGGCATTTTAAACTTTAGTCATTCAATTGTCATTCGATAGTTATTATATTGTAATTCAGTGGTTATTTTTTGTTATTTGATAATTATTGATTGGTTTTATTTTTTACATTTTCTTACATAAGTTTAATTTTATGTATTTTATGTATTTTAGTCATTTTAGGCACTCTAAACATTAGCCATTCAATTGTCATTCGATA
>JAOZKQ010000266.1 GCA_029935275.1 Bacteroidales bacterium
TTTTCGTAAATGGAAATTCTATACACAAATTGGCGGATAAACCAAAGGAAGAAGTAATTACGAAATCTGCAGATGAAGATTTCCCTTTTTGAGTTTGCAAATTTCCCGGATTCAGTAAGATTTACCCTAGTGTTATGGCAAGTTTAAAATTTAGGTTAAATGTATGATAAATGATTAATAATTAACATATTGTCACTTTGGACTTCTGACTTCGGACTTTTAACTTGTTATTAGGTTTGTTTATTGAATTTTCATAAAGAAACGTTTAAATCGGATTTTTCCAAGAAACTTTTTTTCTTTGTTTAGCGAAAGCCATACGTATTTAGGTTCTCCGACAATATGATCTTCCGGAACAAATCCCCAGAAACGTGAGTCAGCAGAGTTATGGCGGTTATCCCCCATCATCCAGTAATAATCCATTTTAAAAGTGTAGGTATCGGTTTCTTCATTATTAATAAATATTTTACCATCCTTCAATTTTAACTCATTACCTTCATATGCTTCAATAATCCTTGTGTATTTGGAGAGGTTTGAAGTATCAAGTTTAATGCTTACTCCTTTTTTAGGAATCCAAAGGGGCCCAAAATTGTCTTCGTTCCAGGGATATCTTGGGTCATGAGGAAATATATAATAAGCATAACTGTCAATTGGTTTTATAGTTTTTTCAATGTGCGTAACATTTTTAAAAGCCGCTATTTTTTTTGCCATTTCAGCAGTTAAGGTCATAATATATTGATTTGCACCCAGAGTATAAACATCACTTTGATAAATATCCATTCTTTCCAGCGCTTTTGGGTTTATGTGAGTGCCATTGGTTGCAACAATATAACGGTACTCCCGTCCTTCTGACTTTTGCTGGGCAGTCCCGTTTATATAGAGCTGGGTATTAATAATCCTAAGTGTATCACCAGGTAATGCAACACAGCGTTTTATGTAATTGTCTCTTTTATCTACAGGCCTTACTACAATATCATAGGATGATTTTACTTGTTTCCTTCCCATGTCAAAATACCGGGAATCACTTTTGATTGGATTGCCTGTATTCCTGTCCCTTGATTTGAAATCTTCTGCTACATCCAGAACAATTGAATAATAGCTTCTTGCCTGTTGCTGGAGAACAACGGTGTCCCCTGCAGGGAAATTAAAAACAACAATATCATCATTCTTAATCTTTGAAGTTCCTTTTAATCTTTTGTAGGGCCACTTTATCCATTCAAGATATGACTTGGTATTAATAATAGGCAAAGTATGTTGTGCAAATGGAAAGGAAAGGGGAGTATTAGGAATTCTGGGGCCATAACTAACTTTACTAACGAACAGGTGGTCCCCAATAAGCAGGGTTTTTTCCATTGAACCGGTAGGAATCTTGAAATTCTGGAAGAAAAATATGTTAATAAATGAAACTGCAATTACAGCAAAGATCAAGGCATCAATCCATTCTACTACTGCACTATTTTTCCCGGTTCTTTTTTTCCAGAATGACCAGTTAACTTTTTTAGTTACGTAAATATCAAAAATAACAGGGAGCCCAAGTAGTAGCCAGTAATTTCCGACCCAGATGAGCCATAAAAGATATGCAGCAGCTGCAATAGAAAATTTGAAATATTTGTTTTTAATAATATTCATGATGGAATTAATTTATTCACAAATGTAAGTGTTTGCTTTTTTAATATGGTAAGGTATAAAGAAAAATTATCTTAAGAAATGTTAAAATTGCATTAAATCATCCATGGTGAAGAATCCCTTTTTCCCCTTCATGAACTCAGCTGCTATCACGGCACCCATTGCAAATCCTTTTCTGCTTTTTGCTGTATGTATAAGTTCAATATTGTCTGTTTTTGATTCCCATTGAACAATGTGAGTACCTGGAACCATATCTTTTCTTATGGAGGAAATAGGGATTTCATCCTGTTCTGTATCTTCAACGGGATCAACAAGCCATTTATTTTTAAGTTTAAAGTTTTTTATGATCCCATTAGCAAGTTCCACAGCTGTTCCGCTTGGTTTGTCTTTTTTATGAATATGGTGAATCTCTTCAAGTCCAATAGTATAGTCACTGAATTTATTCATCCATTTTGCAAGTTCCTGGTTTAATTTGAAAAATATATTTACCCCGATACTGAAATTTGGCGCATAAAACAGTGCTTTTTTATCATTAAGGCAGGCCTTCTTTACTTCTTCCATCCGTGTTAACCATCCCGTAGTTCCTGAAACAACAGGTATGTTAGCATTAAAGCATTTCATTATATTGTCAAAAGCCGCTTCGGGACTACTGAATTCAATAGCGATATCTGTTTCTGTGAGTTTCTCAGGATGAATGTCCCCTTGATTATTCAGGTCAATGATAATTGAAATAGTATGGCCTCTTTCAATGGCTGCTTTTTCAATCTCTTTCCCCATTTTGCCGTATCCAATGATTGCTATTTTCATCTGTTTATAATTTATTTTTTATTTGTCAGATGTTTCCGATAGTTATCGGAACTCATGACAAAAGTATAATCATCCCAATGTGTGTCAAAAAACATTTTTTTGTCATGTTCGGTTCATTTATTTTCTGTTTTGACTTTGATAAGTACACAATAACTTATTACTAAATAGTGTCTGTCCCTAAAGTCCGCTATCTGCGTTATGTTTGTCAAAAAAATGCTCGATTACACCAGTAAACTCTGCTTTTTTTGAGCTATTCACATATAATATCATTTTTATAGGTGTTCATGAACTCCCTACGGTCGGTTCACAAGCCTTGATAGCTAACTTTCTGAACCAGACACCGAGTTTATAGACGCACTAAATATAAAAAAAGGGAAGCTTTCGCATCCCTTTGATATCTTGAAAGTAAATGGTCACTTAACTTTATTAACCACCGCTTCAAAAGCTTCAGGATTATTCATAGCCAGGTCGGCCAGTGTTTTCCTGCTAAGCTCGATGTTATTTTTCTTTAGTTTCCCAATAAATTCGGAATAAGACATGTCATAGTTGCGAACAGCGGCATTAATCCTCTGGATCCATAATGCCCTGAAATTTCTTTTCTTGTTTTTCCTGTCGCGATAGGCATATTGCAATCCTTTTTCAAGGGCATTAACTGCTACGGTATAAACATTTTTTCTACGCCCAAAGTAACCTCTGGTTTGCTTAAGGACTTTTTTTCTTCTGTGTCTTGATGCTACAGCATTTACTGATCTTGGCATGATTTTTAAGATTTTTGAATGGTTAGCGGTTTGCTTATTTACAAACTCTTTCGGCTAATTCACTCTGTTTAATAATTAATTTAACTTCGAAACTTTCTATTTCATAGCAAGTAAAAGCTTGATATTACTTTCATCAGCTTTATGTACCTTGGTAAAATAAGAAAGATTTCTTTTCCTTTTTGTCGCCTTTTTTGTGAGTATGTGACTCATATAGGCATGTTTCCTTTTAATTTTACCGGTGCCGGTTAACTTAAATCTTTTTTTTGCACCGGGATTTGTTTTCATTTTTGGCATATCCTATAATTATGATTATTAATAAATTACTTTTTTCTTTGCCCCAATGGATTCATAAATATAATCATCCTTTTACCTTCCAGTTTGGGGAGTTGTTCAACTTTTCCATATTCTTCAAGATCCTGGGCAAACCTGAGTAAAAGGATCTCTCCTTTTTCCTTAAACAATATGGTTCTGCCTTTGAAAAAAACAAAAGCTTTAACTTTTGCTCCATCCTGAAGGAATTTTATGGCATGTTTCAGTTTAAAGTTGTAGTCATGCTCATCAGTATTTGGTCCAAACCTGATTTCTTTTACAACAACTTTTGCTGTTTTTGCTTTTATCTCCTTAAGTTTCTTTTTCTGATGATAAAGAAACTTTTGGTAATCTGTAATCTTACAAACCGGCGGATCTGCTTTGGGTGAAATCTCAACCAAATCAAGTTCCATGTCATCGGCTAGCTTGAGTGCCTCACGTGTAGAAACCACCCCTGGCTCCTTAATGTTATCACCTACAAGTCGTACAGCAGGAACAGTTATTTGCTGATTTATCCTGAAGCGAGGTTTATTAACGACTCTTTTTCTGTTATATCCAGCTATTTTAAAATCCTCCTATAATTAG
>JAOZKQ010000267.1 GCA_029935275.1 Bacteroidales bacterium
AAAAAGATGCTGTTCCCGTATTGCTTGATCACTTATCCAAAGGTGAAGACATTCAACTCACCAAAAAAACTATATTACAGAACATACATGGATCACAACTTGAACCGGTTGTTCAAACCATGAATAAGTCTGAAGGAGCAGCAAAAGCTGCCTGTTTAAGTATCATCGCAGCAAGGGCTGGTACAGAATATTTCCAGGAAGTATATAAGGAGTGTTCTGCAAAGGATGAAACGGTAAAGACTGCTGCCTATGCAGCACTATATGGTGTGTCAACAGAACAAAACCTCAAAGACCTTACTCACTTACTTTTAAGCACTGAGGAGCCTTCCTACATTTCTTATGTACAAGAGGCTATTGTCTATTCATTACTCGGATCTGACAAACAAGAAGAAGGAACTGCATTCCTCATTTCAACACTTGAAAAGACAGATGAAAAAGAAAAGATCATTGAAATCCTTCCCTTTCTGGGGGGAGAAGATGCCCTTACAAGCGTTACCCGGTTTTTCTCCAGTTCAAATTCTTCAGTAAAAAAAGCATCCTTTAATGCACTTGTTAACTGGAAAGATGCCTCAGCCACAGCTTCTCTTTATCAGATTTGTAAAAACGGACCCAAAGAATATCAATCAAAGGCATTCCGGGGATTTATAAACCAGGTTAACAAAGCTAAAATGCACCCTGACCAACGTTTACTGCAAGCAAGAAAAATAATGCCCTATGCCACAAAGAATGAAGAACAAAAACTAGTACTAAACACATTGGGTAGTAATAGAACTTTCCTCACACTAATCTACCTGAGCGGCTATCTGGATAATCAAAATCTACAAGAGCAAGCTGCTGAATCGATCATGAAGATAGCATTACCATCTTCAGGTGAAAAAACCGGCATGACTGGTGAGTTGGTTATAAACATCCTGAACAAAGCCTCAGAGATTTTGAGTGGACAGGAGAGTGAATACCAAAAAGCTAACATCCAGAATTATTTAGATCAGATACCAAATGAAAAGGGGTTTATTTCCATGTTTAATGGAAAAGATCTTACCGGATGGAAAGGTCTGGCTGCCAATCCAATTAAACTATCAAAGATGTCAAAAAAGGACCTGGAAAAGAAACAAAAAGAAGCCAACACAAAAATGTTTGAAAACTGGGGTGTAAAAGATGGCATGATCGTCTTTAATGGCAAGGGTGCAAACCTGGTTTCTGCAAGGAATTATGGTGACTTTGAAATGATCGTTGACTGGAAGATTACAAAAGGTGGAGATAGCGGGATTTACCTGCGTGGCACACCGCAAGTTCAAATCTGGGATACCTCACGGAGAGAATCAGGTGCTCAGGTTGGGTCAGGAGGATTGTACAATAATCAGAAAAACAGAAGTACTCCATTGAAAGTAGCAGACAATCCCATTGGTGAATGGAACACTTTTCATATAACTATGCAGGGCGAAAATGTTACTATTTTTCTGAATGGAGAGCTGGTAGTTGATAATATTCCTTTGGAGAATTACTGGAGCAGAGAAGACCCAATATTCCCTACAGGGCCAATTGAACTGCAGGCACATGGCTCTGATCTCGCCTTCAGGGATATTTACGTTCGTGAAATAAAGGAAAAGGAATACAAGCTCACCCCTGAAGAAAAAAGCATGGGTTTTGTTGCACTCTTTAATGGAAAAAATCTAGACGGATGGACAGGAAACAAAATTGATTATCAGGTGGAAAATGGAATAATCGTTATCCGCCCAAAAGAAGGGAGCCATGGAAACCTGTTTACAGAAAAAGAATATGCTGATTATATTTTCCGCTTTGAATTCCTCCTCACACCCGGTGCAAATAACGGACTTGGCATCCGTGCCCCTCTGAAAGGAGATGGTGCATACAGTGGTATAGAATTGCAGATCCTGGACAATACTGCTGCTATTTATGCTAATCTGCATAATTATCAGTACCATGGTTCTGCTTATGGGATTATCCCGGCAAAAAGAGGCTTCCTTAACCCGGTTGGAGAATGGAATTATGAGGAAGTAGAACTAAAAGGCTCAAAAATTAAAGTAATCTTAAACGGAACGGTTATTCTGGATGGCGACCTCAAAGAAGCCAGTAAGAACGGAACCCTTGATCATAAAGAACATTCAGGAATTAAAAGAACGACAGGCCATATTGGTTTTCTTGGACATGGCTCGGTAGTTAGTTTCAGGAATATCCGGATTAAGGAGTTGTAACTAAACAAAATACTTAACAATGCTATTTAATTCTTCTAACAATAATATAATTATAACAATGAAACAGCTACTTCGTCAAATCACAATTGTATTGGTAACAGTCTTAATGTTCAACATGAATCTCCTGGCTCAGCTACCAAAAGAATCTCCTGAAGACAAAACCAAAAGAATGGAATGGTGGACCGATGCCCGGTTTGGCATGTTTATTCACTGGGGCCTTTATGCTGAGGCTGCCAGGCATGAATGGGTAAAAAAACGTGAACGGATAACAGATGAAGATTATCAGAAGTATTTTGAAGTATTTGACCCTGACCTTTTTGATCCGAATGATTGGGCAAAAATGGCCAAAAATGCAGGTATGAAATATGCTGTTATAACAACTAAGCATCATGAAGGTTTTTGCATGTTCGATTCAAAATTCACAGATTATAAATCAGTGAATACACCTTATAAAAAGGATATTATTAAAAAATGGGTTCAGGCTTTTCGTGATGAGGGCCTGAAAATAGGTTTTTATTATTCTTTAATTGACTGGCACCATCCGGATTATACAATTGACAGGGTTCATCCTCAAAGTGCCAGCACAGATGAAGAATACAAGGAACTTAATAAAGGGAGGGACATGGACAAATACCGTAAATACTTAAAAAACCAGGTGAAAGAATTGCTCACCAATTATGGTACAGTGGATATTATATGGCTGGATTATTCATTTCCGGGAAAAAATGGAAAAGGCCATGAGGACTGGGATTCTGAGAATCTGTTGAAAATGGTAAGAGAGTTACAACCGGGTATTATTGTAAATGACCGACTTGACTTACTGGACAAAAAAGGTGGCTGGGATTTTACAACCCCGGAACAATACAAAGTATCCAAATGGCCTGAAAAAAACGGGGGAAAAGTTTCATGGGAAACCTGTCAAACCTTTTCAGGATCCTGGGGATATTACAGGGATGAAGCTAGCTGGAAAAGTCCGCATCAGCTTATAGAGCTTCTGGCAGAATCGGTAAGTAAAGGCGGGAACTTACTTTTGAACGTTGGCCCAACTGCCCGTGGAATGTTTGACTACCGAGCACAAGACCGCCTGAAAGCTATGGGTGAATGGATGAAATATAATAATCGGTCAATTTATGGCTGTACAGCAGCCCCTGCAGAGTATCCTATACCTGACAATTGCCTGTTGACCTATAATCCCAAAACAAAGCGAATGTATGTTCATTTGCTGGATTATCCAATGGGTGCCCTGACATTAAAAGGTTTTGAGGGGAAAGTAAAGTATGCACGGTTTCTTCATGATGCATCAGAAATAAAATTAACTAAACCCAGACATAATGTTACCCACCAGGAATCAAATGAAGCCGGGGATATTATGCTCAAGCTACCGGTAGTAAAGCCCAATATTGAGATCCCTGTAATTGAATTATTTTTAAAATAAACCAATAGGGAAGAAATAAGGTTTATGCTAAGGCAATTGATGATCATCTAATGTTAATCTTTGGCCTGGAAAATTATCATTCAATCTAAAAAAATAGTGATTGCAATGTAGTCTGCTAACCACTATATGTCTGCGCAAAGATTTACAATTGCACAGCAATCTAATATTGAAAATGAATTTTTACAAGCCGGTATAGATAATGATATCTACCCCTAAAGTAAATCCTTGAACAAGGGAAACCTTCACAGGTACATCCGGGGATATATCGTTTTCATAATAATTTATGTCCAGAATATAATCCCCTTCAGGAAGATTAGTTCCATAATCACCAGTAATAGCAAGCCCTATTGTCTGTATAACTTCCGATGTATCAGCAGAATAAATAATAATTTTACGGGCACCATAAACGGCCTCCAACTCTTTTGGGTTAAG
>JAOZKQ010000032.1 GCA_029935275.1 Bacteroidales bacterium
TAACCCATCTTGATAGTCAGGTTAAGGTTCTGTTGCAGGCTATTTCTCATTCTCCGGCCAGTATTGTAATTACAGATATAAATGGTAAAATAGAATATGTAAATCCTAAATTTACCGAAGTTACCGGCTATTCATTTGAAGAGGCTTCAGGTAAGGATCCTTCTATATTGAAGTCAGGTAAAATGTCTCAGGAAGTCTATAAAGATCTCTGGGACACCATAACTTCAGGAGGGGAATGGATAGGTGAGTTGCTAAACAGGAATAAAGCCGGTGATCTATATTGGGAACTGGCCTCTATCTCAGCTGTGAAAGATGACCAGGGCAAGGTCACTCATTTTGTTGCTATAAAGGAAGATATTACAGAGCAGAAAAAAACAGAGATGAACCTTAGAGATGCCAAGCAAAAAGCTGAAGAATCGGATGGTCTTAAAACAGCTTTCCTGGCAAATATGTCACATGAGATACGAACGCCCATGAATGCTATTGTTGGTTTCTCGGAATTGCTGCGTACATCAAATGTACAAGGCGTTGAAAGAGAGGAGTATTTTAATATTATAAATACCAGTTGCCGGACATTATCAAATTTAATAGACGATATAATTGACCTGGCAAAAATTGAATCCGGCCAAACTAAAATAGTAGAAGAAGCTTGCCAGCCTTCTGTAATAATGAAGGAGTTACAGCTCTATTTCTCAGAAGAAGTTCAAAAGTCAGGAAAAGCTTTAAGAATTGTTATGGATTTTGATTTTCCCTCTGATTTAGTAACTAAAACAGATGAATTCCGCTTGCGCCAGGTATTAACAAACCTATTAGGAAATTCATTTAAGTTTACCGATAAGGGATTGATTAGCTGGGGAGCCAGATTAATTGATAATGAAGAGATTGAGTTCTATGTGAAAGATACTGGAATTGGAATTGAAAAAGAACATCTGGAATCCATATTTGAACGGTTCCGGCAATTGGATGGATCATCAGTCAGAAAATATGAAGGTACCGGTCTTGGCTTGTCTGTTTCTAAAAGTTTGGTAGAACTACTGGGAGGCCGTATTTGGGTAGACTCAGAAGTAGGAAAAGGTTCTGAATTTAAATTTACAATTCCAATTCGGTATGTAAAGGGTAGTACCATGACCCCGGATGATATAAGCTCTTCTAAGGGAAAGGATCTTTTTGATTGGGAAGGTTATAATATACTGGTAGTTGAAGATAATGTGTCGAATTTCGAATTTTTAAAAGCAGTTTTATCAAAAACAAAGTCTAATATATTATGGGCTGAAACAGGACCTTCTGCTATTGAAATTTTCAAGGAAAATGAGAATATTCATTTGGTCTTAATGGATATTCAAATACCAGAACTTGATGGTTACGAAACAACCCGTGAAATATTGAAAATAAATCCGGATGTACCTGTAATAGCCCAAACAGCATTTGCAATGAGCCGCGACAGGGAAAAGTCTTTGGAAGCAGGTTGTATTGATTATATATCAAAGCCAATAAAACCTTTGGATTTACTTAATTTGATGGAGAAATATATTCCTGTAGTTAAATAAGTCCGGATTTTTATCAAATTACATCTATATTTCATTTGGTAAAGTGGACAAAAAACAGACTATTTTGTGAGGCAACAGATGCCATATAATTTAGCTAATAGTATCATACAATTAATTATCATACAGACCTATAATAAATATTAAAACACATGGTAAATTCTGAAATTCTAAAATTAATAAAAGGGATCGATCTCTTTTTTGGTTTAAACAAGGAAGAATTAAATTCTGTAGCAGAAGATATAACTGAAGTAGTTTATGAGCCCGGGGATTTCCTGTTTAAGGAAAAGGCACCCAGGAAGAATCTGTTTATTATTTCTGAGGGACAGGTTGAATTATTTAAAATTACCTCCATTGGTCAGGAAAAGAGACTGTCAGTTTTCTTCAAAGGGGATTTTTTAGGTGAAGGGTCATGGGATGAAGCTAGTTTTCATTATACCTCAGCCCGTGCGATAACCAAAACGAAGGTACTGGTTCTTGGAAAATCGTATTTTTCTGAAAATGGACAACAGGCTGTAAAGGTATATTCAAATATTGTACGTGTAATTTCACGTCGAATGCGGTATGCCAATTCCCGGATAATGAATACTACAGCTCAGTATGAATCAACACGAACCAGAACAGAGCATGACCTGTTGGGGGAAAGGCAGGTACCTTATGAATATTACTATGGCATTCAGACAATAAGAGCATTAGAGAATTTTAATATTTCGGGTGTAACCATTAATTTTTACCCCAATCTGATAAAAGCAATTGTAATTGTAAAAAAGGCTGCTGCTTTTGCAAATTTCGAATTAGGTTTATTAGATAAAACTATTTTCAATGCAATAGTTCAGGCTTGTGATGAAATTATCAGTGGTAGGTATCAGTTTCATTTTGTTGTTGATATGATCCAGGGCGGGGCTGGAACATCTACCAATATGAATGCGAATGAAGTAATTGCTAACCGGGCATTGGAAATTATGGGCCATGATAAAGGCCAGTATGAGTTTTGCCACCCCAATAATCATGTAAATTTGTCTCAATCAACCAATGATGCCTACCCAACAGCAATTAAACTTGCTTTAATTTATAGTAATGAATCATTGATAACTGACATAGAAAAACTTATAGGTGCTTTCAAAAAGAAAGCCCGTGAATTTGCACAGATAATTAAAATGGGGAGGACGCAATTGCAGGATGCTGTTCCCATGACACTTGGTCAGTCATTTGAAGTTTATGCCATTACTATGGACGAGGAAGTACAAAGATTGGATGAAAATGCAAAATTGCTTTTGGAAGTTAATATGGGTGGAACAGCTATTGGAACTGGTATTAATGCAGATCCAGAATATTCGAGTAAAGTGATTAAACAATTGCAAAGGATAACTAAACTGCAAATGGTAAATGCAAAAAATTTAGTTGAAGCAACCCAGGATACAGGTTCATATGTAATGTATTCTTCAGCTATAAAACGTTTGGCTATAAAATTGTCGAAAATTTCTAATGATCTTAGATTACTTTCCTCAGGCCCCCGTACAGGAATAAATGAAATCAACTTGCCTCCTGTTCAACCAGGCTCTTCTATTATGCCTGGTAAAGTAAATCCTGTGATTCCGGAAGTTGTTAACCAAATTGCATTTAAGGTAATTGGCAACGATCTTACAGTGAGTCTGGCAGCAGAAGCGGGTCAGCTTGAGCTGAATGTAATGGAACCGATTATTGTACAAAGCCTTTTTGAATCTATTGAAATGCTTAAAAATGGAATTTCTACCTTGCGGACAAAATGTGTAGTGGGAATAACTGCAAATGAAGCACATTGTAAAGAAATGGTAGAAAACAGTATTGGGATTATTACGGCCCTTAACCCTGTGCTTGGATATGAAACAAGTTCTATGCTTGCAAAAGAAGCACTGGAAACAAATCAGGGGGTATATAAGTTAGTCCTGAAAAAGAAACTTTTAACAAAGAAAGAGCTGGACTTACTTCTGTCACCTGAACATATGGTCAAGCCATATCGTTTAAAAAAACAAAAAAAATAAATACCAGACCGGTTGAAAAGGTTAAAAAAGGATTTGATGATCTATTCTTCATCCATTTCCTCCAATATTTTTTTAACTTCTGATTCGGTTTTTCTTAGTTTTCCGCGACATGATTTCATTAGTTGAGAAACTCTTTTTACGCTTATGGAAAGTTCATCTACATCCATTTCTTCATTTTCAATTTTCTCAAGAATAGCTTCCATTTCCTGTATGGCTTCATTATAGCTTAATTCATTCTTTTTTGTCATTTTGTATGGTTTATAAATAAAAATAAAAGGAAACCAATATTCTAAGAGTTTGTTTTTGAAGTATTATTACCAATATCTTTATTTGGATTTATTAGTGGAAAAATAATTGTAAAAGTACTTCCTTTACCTATTTCACTAGATAAGGTTAATTTGCCATTATTCAATTTAATAAATTCTCTGGTAATCATCAGGCCCAGTCCTGTACCTTGTTCATTTGCTGTCCCTGCCGTTGAAAAGTGCCTGCTTGCTTGAAATAACTTCCCCTGGTCTTCTGCACTAATACCAGTTCCTGTATCGGCAATAATAATTTTGGTTTCATCTTTAGTACATTCAGTAGAGATAGTAATTGCATTACCTTCATAAGTGAATTTTATTGCATTTTGTATTATATTTCTAAGCGCTGATGAAACTAAATCAGCATCAATAAATGCTACACAGTTTGATTGAAAACTTGTGTTAATCTTGATATGTTTTTTATCGGCTAATATATAAATAACTGAAAGTACGCTTTCCAATACTTTTTTAAGCTCCGTATTCTGCTTATTAACAACAATTCTTCCTGTTTGACTTTTACTCCATTGCAAAAGATTTTCAAGTAAATAGAGTAAATTTGTAGCAGTTTGGTAGATTATTTCACCATATTGTTTTACCTCCTTTTTATTCAGGTGTTGTGATTCTTCATTTAAAAGGGAAGCAAATCCTAGAAGAGCGTTGAATGGATTAATGAGATCATGGGCGAGTACTGAAAAAATTTTATTTTTATTGTCATTCAAAACATTGAGTTCTTCCCTTGATTCTAGCAATAATTGGTTTGATTTCTCCAGATCTTCCTTTTTGCTATTTAATACTTCAACCATTTTTTTCTTGTGATAATAAAACAGAAGGCTTGTGATTGCCATAATGGAGAATAATAATAATGCTATTATTGTAAATTTCCGTATTTGTTTTTGTTTTTCTAACTCATTCTGACTTACATCGTTTTTTTTGTTTAATAGATTAATTTCATTTGCATATTTATCCAGGTCGTATTTCATATCCAGAAATGAATTAAACTTTTGTGCATTTGTTTTTTGTAATGAATCTTTGAGGTAATAATAAGTGGTTCGATAATTTAAAGATGTTTTAAACATCTTTTTGTATTCGTAAATTAAGGATAACAGGTTGTATATTTCTTTTTGTAGATCAAGATATCCCTCATTTACAGCAATATTTAAGGCTTCCTTTAAGTGCGAAATGGCCAGGTTTGTCGAATTTTCGTTGTAAAAAAGAATTTCTGCTATTTTTATTGCAATTCGTGAGTTATAGAACTGATTATTTTGCTCTAAACTAATGTCAAAGGCTCTTGAATAAAGAATGCGTGCATCAAAATAAAAACCGGTATTTGCCTTAATAGTAGCAAGTCCACACAAAACAGCAACCTGGTTTTCATAGTCAATTGATTCTTCGTAATATTTCAAGCTTATTTTGTATAGCCTATATGCCTTATTAAAGCGCTGTGTTTTTAAATAATAATCTGCCAAATCTTTACATATATCCCCTGCTTCATGGGGGTTGCGTAATGGGTCATTAAACTGAAGGGCTTTTTCTAAAAAGTGATAGCTCTGAGTTGAATCATCTAAATGATAATAAACTATCCCTAAAAAATGTGATGTTTTAGCAATGTAAGTACTATCATTGATCTCATTTGAAATTTTATCAGCAGTATTAAAATAATCAAATGCTTCATTGTAGATTTTGGCTTTGACGAATATTTGGCCAATTTTAATATAAGAATCAATAACCCACTTTTTATTTCCTCTTTCCTTTGCCAGATTAAGTGCATCATGTCCATATTCCAGACTTTGTCCAAGAGATTTAGACTGGTATTCATCTATCAACTCATAAAGAATAATTCTTTTTAATGGGATAGATGATGTGTTAAGGATGTTTTCCAGGCTGTCGATCCTCGATTGAGCGCTTATTAAGCCTGTGTTTAAAAACAGTAGCAGGAGTAATGCAATAATATTATTAGTCCTGGCTTTCATGTCTTAATTGTTTTTAATTGCATAGGAATGGTGGGAATGCTAAACCAAAAAGTGCTTCCTGCATTTTTAGAACTTTGAACCCCAATGCTCCCTCCAATAATTTCAACAAATTCTTTGCAAAGGATTAATCCTAATCCATTCCCCTGTTCTCCATTTGTCCCGGATTTAGAGAAATTATTTTCGAGACTAAAAAGTTTGTTAATATCATCAGGATTCATGCCTACTCCTGTATCGGAAACAAAAACCTCAATCATTTCCCCTGACACTTTAGCTGTAAGTGTAATAAGACCTTTCTCCGGAGTAAACTTGATCGCATTACTTAAAAGGTTCCTTAAAATGGTGGACAGGACATCAGGGTCAGCAAATACTTTCAGTTTCTTATTGAGATTTGAAATAATCCGTAATTCTTTTTTATCAGCAACCGGAGTATATATTTGTATTACATTATTAAATATATTCGATAAAGTTAAAAACTCAGGTGTGTAGTTTAGCTTTCCGGATTGAGCTCTGGACCATTGCAAAAGGTTCTCTACCAGGTTAAAAATACTACTTGCTGAATTATATATCAGTTCTGAATAGTTTTTAATTTCTTTTTTATTTAGAGAGTCAATATTTTCTGTTAATATTTTTGAAAGAGTAATAAATGCACTAAAAGGGGAAATTAAATCATGGGCAATTATGGAAAGAAAGCGGTTTTTAGCCTGATTGATGCGGGTTAGTTCATTTTTCGATTCACCCAGAGCCTTGTTGGAATAGAAAAGTTCGATATTTTTTTCTTTAATCAAATGGCTTGTTTCTGATTTAACTTGAATAATTATGTTTGAAAGAAGGATGACTGAAAAAACAATACCTACAAGCACAATTAAAAATATTCCAATTGATTTTTGTTTTTGAATTCGTAATTGTTTAAACTCCTGGTCTTTTTTAAGGATTTGTATTTTTTTATGTTGATTTTCAGATTCAAATGCAACTCTTTTTTCATTTATTTGGTTCATGGTATTATCTGCATAGATACTATCCATATAGAGGGTGTAAGTTTTATATTGATCCAGGGCATTTTTATAGTCTCCCTTTTGTTTATAATATTGATAGTAGCTTTTATAAATTTCTGAAATAAGTTCCTTTATTCCTAGCTGTAAAGATATTTCCAGAGAATTTTTAAGGAAAGGCAGGCTTTCTTCTGTTTTATTTTTACGTAAAAGAACAATGGCTATATTTATTTTTACCGTTGCCATACCTGGTAGATCATTGATCGACTGATAAAAATCAAGTGATTTTAATAAATATTGATTAGCTGTTTTTAATTCATTACGTTTTGTGTAGTAATCACCCAGGTTATTGTAAATTACTGCAAGACCAATGGTGTCAAATGTTTCCTTAAAAAAGATCAACGCTGAGTCACTGTATTTTAACGTATTTTGAAGATCATCTATTTGCTGGTAGATTAGGGTTAAATTATTGTAACTGCTTGCCATTCCTTCCTTATGATGTTTCTCCTTGTAAATCTCCAAGGCCTTAATATTCAGGTTAATTGCTTTTTTATAGTTTTTCAGGTCAAAATAAATTAGCGATAAATTATTGTTGGATCCGGCAACTCCAATGATGTTATTTAGCTTCAACATCTTTTCTCTGGATTTGAAATAATAACTTTGGGCTGTTATAAGATCCCCCAGATAATAATAAACATTTCCCAGGCTGTTTTCTGATTCAGCCATGTCTTTTGTCCAGTTATTTTTGCTGCTTATATCATAGGCTAGATTTGCAAAATGCATACTTTTGGTAAGAGATTCATTAAGGTAATTTCCTGCCAGCTGTAAGAAAATTTCAACTTTTGTGCTGTCATTAGCTTTAGAGAGTAATGCTCTAATATTCTCTGGTAAATCAAAATAATTATCTGAAACTATATTTAGTGAGATTGAGTCTGTTAAATAGATACTATCACTGACTTCCAGCCCCCGGGTAAAAACCTTATCATCAGGTTCCTGTCCGGTAACTGATTCCATGGAAAACAGTAGGATGATGAAACAAATAAAAATACTAAACTTATATTGTTGCATTACTTAATTAACAGGATTTATTTTTTCTTGGCTTTTCCATTCTGCTCTAAGATAACTTTTTTAACTATACTGTTTGCTTTTCCTATAGAAAATTTTGTTGTAATTGACTGTCCTTTTATTAACACAGATGCATTGCGGACAATTTTGCCTGATGCATAGGTTAATGAATAGCCCCTCTTTAATACTTGTTGTGGATCAAGTAGCCCAAGGGATTGCCCAATAAGATGAAGATTCTGATGTTGACTGGTTGAAAACTTACCTGTTAGGACTAAAAGGATTTTCTTCAAATAATAAATTTCATTAGAGCTTTTGATAAAGAATTTTTTTAGATGAAACCCCATTAGACTTAACTGGTCATGCAAATAGTTATTCTTATTATGTATATTTTGATCCGTATTCAATTTAAAAACTGTGGAAAACTGATTAAGCATTCTTATCTGCCGGGTTATGGCAGTTTGTATCACAGGAACTAACTGAATACTGATCTGGCTAAGGATTTTTTTATTATTTTCCAAGCTTGCATTTACCTCACTTACTATTAAATTATACAATTCTGTCAGGTCATTTTCTAAATCCAGATATCTGTTAATAAGATATTCAGCTACTGCAGTGGGTGTTTTTAAGCTATGCTTAGCTACCAGGTCAGTAACAGACTCATCTTTATCATGACCTATGCCTGTAAGGATGGGTATTGGAAACTGGGCAACGTGATTAGCCAGCCAATAATTATCAAAACAGCTTAAGTCTGACTGTGAACCTCCTCCTCTGATTAGAACAACTACATCAAAAAAATCACCATAATTATAAATTCTGTCTAAGGAATGTGTTATGGATTCAATAGCGTCATTTCCCTGCATAATTGAAGGGAAGAGTCTTGTGTTGTAAACATATCCGTACGGGTTTTGGTTTAATTGATCAATAAAATCCTGGTAGCCGGCGGCTGTTTCTGATGAAATGATTGCAATTGTTGAAGGCAGGGAAGGGAGCTCCAATTCTTTATTCATTTGGAAGACACCTTCGTTTTTTAGTTTTTCAATTGTTTTCCTTCTTTGTATAGCCAGGTCTCCAATGGTATAAGTGGGGTCAATATCATGAATATTCAAAGAATAGCCATAAAGTTCATGAAATTCAACTTTAACTAATAAAAGAACTTTAAGGCCTGATGAAAAATTTCTGCCAGTTGTGGTTTCAAAATAAGGTTTTAATAGCCTAAAAGTGAAGGCCCAGATAGTTGCACGGGCTTTTGCGATAATTTCATCTGTGTCATTATTTTTTTCAATAAGTTCGAGGTAGCAATGGCCTGATTTATTAATGTTTAGCTCATTTATCTCGGCAATAACCCAGAGTCGTTCGGGAAATGCAACAGAAATAGAGTCTCTGATGCTGTTGTTTAATTCGTGTAACGAAATATTGTCAGCCAATTTCCCAGTGGTTTAAATGACAAAATTCAGATATTTTATCAAAAGTAAAGAATTTATTCTTGTCAGAAATAAAGTTACAATTTAATAATTTTACCTGAATAGATTCTATTTCCTGCCTTTATTTTTAATATATATGTGCCCTGAATTAAATTACCCAATTCAGAAAATCTAATGATCTCAACGCTTGACCCTGATCCTTGAATTTCTTTTTGTCTGATTATCTGGCCGGTTGAATTAAGTATTTTAATATCAATAGTGGTTTCTATAGCCTGAGGGATAATAATGCTTACATAATCTATAAATGGATTTGGGAATATTGTTAATTCATCCCTTGGGTTTGATGTGCTTTGGGATTGTAAAAAGTAATAAGCTAAAAGAAAATCAGCTGTTCCATAACCAATGCTATCATTTGGACTCTGATAATTACTGCCACTTTTTTTAATTGCTTCATTAAGTTCAAGATTACTAATATTTGGGAATGCCTGCCATAAACAAGTTGCCAGCCCGGCTAAAACCGGGGAGGAAAACGAAGTTCCGCTCCCTCTTACAATGTTTCCATTAATGCCTTGAAATGCATCAGCCTGACCCATTGCCGTAACATCTGGTTTCACCCTTCCATCTGCACTTGGGCCAAATGAACTAAAATAGGCTTTTTGATTCAGAGAATCTACTGCCCCTATAGAAAGTACGTGAGGGGCATCAGAAGGAGCAATGATATAGTGCCAGTTTTTATTTCCCTCATTGCCGGCACTAACTGAAATAAATATGCCTTTTGATGATGCTATTTCAGCACCTTGAGTTACACGGGTGGTTTTGCCGTCCATGTCTGTATAAGTATAATTCATAGAAGGATCATCAAATTCGTAATAACCCAAAGAAGAATTTATAACATCAGCACCCACACTATCTGCCAGCTCTGCTGCTGCTACCCAGTTGTCTTCTTCAATTGGAAATTCACTTGATGTATCTTCAGAACGGATAAGCCAGAATGTAGATTCCGGAGCAGTCCCCACAAGTGTTCCCGGTATGTTTCCCCCTATTATTGACAGAACATACATCCCGTGTGGGTGGGCATTAAAAACATTCACATTGTCATCAACAAAATTACGTGTTCCTAATATGCTGGAATTGTTCCAAAGAGGGACAAAGGCTGGGAGTTCATTGGCTTTAAAGAAGCCGGCATCAATAACTGCAATTAACATTCCATTTCCCTTGTAGCCTTTATTATGAAGAAATTGGCCATTGGAAAGGTTTATTTGTTCTTTTCCATATCCATAGTTAGATGTGACGGGCGATTCTTCGACTATGATTTCTGAGTTAAATTTTTGAATGGCTGATTTTTGCACAGAACTACTGAATACTTTTTTCCTGGTAATAATGAAATCTAAACTATTTATAATATCAGGGAAAGTGCTTTGGTCTGATTTAACAAGGGCTGAGTTAAACCATTTAGAAAAGTTAATTACCTCTATTCCAAGTTTTGAAAGGCTATCGAGATAAAAGTCTGAAACTGGCAGATCTGATTCATTGATCTCAATTTTCTGTCTTGCCCTTCTTTCCAGGCTGCGAGCTGAGAGGAATTCATCAGGCTTTTCCAGAGAATATTTATTATTTGCTTTATCCCTGAATGTGATTCTGTATTTATCTTTAGTCTGGGATGATATTTCCTGAAAGGAAACTAACAGCAGTATGAGTGTTAAAAGTGGTGCTACACGCATAAATATACAGGTATCAGGTGTCTATTGCATTATGATTTTAGAAATGACCTTATTCTTTTCAGTTTACCATGGTCAGGGTAAATGGTTCTATTTGATTATGAAGTTTTTTTGAAAATCCTCAATAGTAGGATTTTTCAATTTATTTTTATTCAGTTCATAAATTTCCATGCTTTGCTCAAATGATTTATCAATTTCATCCTGATTTTCAGGAAGGCCTCCAATGTAGTTTATGTATTTTTTCTTTTTAGTTTCTTTATCAATATGAGTCCATTTACCCTCTCTTATATCATCTGAATAATTGCCGGATATTTCCAGTGTTCCATCCGGGTAGAATGATTTGAAAAAACCATTGATTTTTCCATTTTTATATTGTGTTTCTAATCTGAGTCTATTTTCCGGGAACCACATTTTCCATTTGCCATCAAGAACCCCGTTTTCCCAAAAGCGTTCCTGAGAGATAGTACCATCTGAGTAAAATTCCCTGGAGATGCCATTTTTTAAACCCTTGTTGTATGATTCTATATTTGACAGGTGTTCCCCGTAAAAAGAATAGTACTTCCATAAACTATCCTTTTTTGTTCCAGAATATTTTCCTTCAGCAGCGATTTTGCCATTTTTGTAATAAAAAGTTGTTTGAGCTGAAGTACCATTTTCATCATATATCATTACCGATTGGAGTGATTTGTTTTCATAATACCTTTTAAACTCCCCTATTGGTTTGTTGTCTTTGAATTTACCAGTATATTTAATGTTTCCGTTATGGTACTTTTTCTCCCAATTGCCTTGTTTTAGGCCATTTGAATCGGTATAGTTAGAAATATCGTTTGCTTGAGGCTCTTTTTGCTGAGCTGTCATTATCAGCGATATTAATAAAAGAAATATTATGAAGTTAATTTTTTTCATATTAATGAATCTCAAATAAAACGATGAAAGCCTGAAATTGGTATTTTTTATAGTGCAAAAATAAAAAAGCCCCGGTATTTCCCGGGGCTTTTTAGTTATTTAGTTGAATTATTTTACTTCTTCAAAATCTACATCAGTTACCTCATCATCTTCTTTTTTATCATCCTGAGGAGCTTCTGCATGTTGTTCTCCACCAGGTCCAGCCTGCTGATTAGGATCAGCCTGGCCTGCTTTATACATTTCCTCTGAAGCAGCTTTCCAAACTGTATTTAATTCAGCTGTTGCTTTTTCAATAGCATCTATATCTTTATTACTGTGTGCTGTTTTGAGTGTTTCCAATGCTTTCTCAATAGGCGCTTTTTTATCTTCCGGCAATTTGTCACCAAATTCTGTCAACTGTTTTTCAGTTTGGAAGATCAGGCTATCAGCAGAATTTAACTTGTCAATTTGTTCTTTTGCTGCCTTATCAGCTGCTTCGTTAGCTTTGGCTTCTTCTCTCATCCTGTTAATTTCCTCATCTGTGAGGCCGGTGGATGCTTCAATCCTTATATTTTGAACTTTCCCGGTACCTTTGTCTTTCGCAGAAACGTTAAGGATTCCATTTGCATCAATATCAAAAGTGACTTCAACCTGAGGGACACCACGTGGTGCAGGGGGAATACCATCCAGATGAAATCTTCCGATTGTTTTATTTCCTGTTGCCATTGGTCTTTCACCCTGTAAAACATGGATTTCAACAGACGGTTGATTATTAGCTGCAGTAGTAAATGACTCTGATTTTTTTGTAGGAATTGTAG
>JAOZKQ010000268.1 GCA_029935275.1 Bacteroidales bacterium
CCCGGGAGATATTTCCATTTTCGTCATGAAATTCTTTAACATAGAGCGACCCTTCCGGATAATTTCCATTCAGGATACACTCCCCATTTCCGCTTACGACCCATTTTTTAACAGGCTCCCTGTTTCCATAAACAGCACTTTTAATAGAATGTTCCCCATTAAGTTTCCATGTTTCTCCGGGGGATCCCTGTCTGATAACCTGGTTTGCAGGGGAATTGTCAAATTCTTTTTCCACAAATGGATATAAAGATGAAGCTACCTGATCCGGGGGTTGTTCATAAAAATTGATTAGCTTGCTAACAGGATCTGTTGTAAATGCACTTTTCAAGGTCTCTTTTTCCCTTGGGAATGGCAGGTACTCAATGGTTTGCCGGTTTGCCTGATCGTAAACAAAAGTTTGAACCATGTCGTTTCCATCTGGCGTTACTCCGGACTCAATTTTCTGAATTATTCGTCCTTCCCCATCGTAAAAACTAAGGTATTGTTGCTTTTTATTCCACTCTAATTGTGACAGTTTTGCGGTGTCATTTACCGGGAGTAGTGGACTTTGTGATAATACATAGTTGTGATCATCGGATTGGGCAAGTCCATATTCATAATGAACAATAAGTAATATTAATAATAACTTTATGTGAAATCTGTTTACCATAAAACCGGTTTTGTAAAAAGACCCTTTGTTAGTATATGTTCTTTAAGAGGTGAAAAAGTAACCAAAAAAGAGATATGTTTTATAACATGTTTAATTTTTCTTGCCTGTTATTAGTATATCAGGGCTTATTGTTAATTATTAGAGTTTACCTAAAGTTCCTTAGAAAGTATAATTAACCTGGGTAAGGACTTCACCATTCATTGATAAAAATATGTGCTTATGGAGTAGCGGATAATAGAATATTTTATAGTTTTATTGATTTTAATCTGATGTATTCCGAAATGTAATTAATTTTGGATTTTTAAATATTTAATCGACAGCTAAGTTTAACAGAATTTAAAAACAGGAATGAGAATTGCGATAACAGGTACCAGGGGAATTCCAAACAGGTATGGCGGCTTTGAACAGTTTGCCGAGGGCTTATCTGTCAGGATGGTAAAAAAGGGGCAGGAGGTATTGGTTTATAATCCTGAAGATCATGAATTTAAAGAAAATAATTTTAAAGGGGTAAACCTTATTAAAATAAGTGCCCCGTTCAAATGGAATCCACCTTTGTCCTCTCTTTTATATGATTTTTTATGTCTGAAGGATGCGCTGAAGCGTGAACCTGACCTGATATTCAACTGTGGGCATACACCATCAGTTTTCCTTAAAATTCTTAGTAACCCAAAAAAAATACCAATTTTATTCCATATGGATGGTATGGAATGGAAACGAAAGAAATGGGGGTGGTTTGCAAGGGCTTATCTGAGATTTTCTGAAAGGCTTGCTGTAAAATGGGCAGATTATCAGGTGGTTGATAATCTTGAAATTCAAAATTATTATCAGAATAAATATAGAATAACTCCTGCAAATATTGCTTATGGAGCGGATATTCCTACAGAGAATGAGGTAAATAAAGCGCTTTTGCCAGTAGAATACCAGGATCTAATAAATGAGAAGCCTTATTATCTTGTTATTTCAAGACTGGAGCCTGAAAATAACACTGATCTGATCCTCAAGGCATTTTTAAAATCCGGCACAAAGGATCAGCTGATCCTGATAGGGAATACAAATACAAAATTTGGAAAAAAGCTGGTTAAAGAATATGGGGAATATCAGGATGTCAAATTTTTAGGTCCCATTTTTGATAAACAAATACTAAATATTTTCCGGAGGTATAGTAAGGCTTATGTTCATGGTTATTCTGCCGGGGGGACTAATCCCTCTTTGCTTGAGGCTATGGCAGCATCTTGTACAATTTTTACTCATGACAATCCTTATAACAGAAGTGTATTAGGGGAAAATGCATATTATTTTTCTACAGTTAGTTTGTTGAAAGAATATTTTCGCGGACTCGGAAAACTGGAACAAAAGAAGGATGAAAAAATTAGAGAGAACCTTATAAAAATTAAAGAAGATTATAGTTGGGACAGGGTTTGCGAAGAATATGCGAAGGTTTTTGGGGAAGCCACAAAAAAAGGGCATCAAACAAATGAATGATGCCTGGTTTTTATTTTCTAAAAAGCCTTATAGCTTAAAAGTTTCTTTTACCTTATCCACATAATCCAGCTTTTCCCAGGTGAAATATTCGACTTTTTTAAACATTTTTTCTTTCCCATCCACCATTTTTTTAACTACTTCGGGATTATTGTAATAAACCTCTACCTCTTCTGAAAAAGGTTCCCGTCCAAAATGGCCATAGGATGCTGTTTTTTCAAAAATAGGATTTTTCAATTTGAATCGTTTAATAATTGCAAATGGTCTGAGGTCAAAAATCTCTTTTACCTTTTCGGCGATTTCCCCATCTTTAACCAGATTCCCATTTTTGTCTTTTATTTCCGAAGTACCGAAGGTATTTACATAAACTCCCACAGGCTCTGCAACTCCAATGGCATAAGCTAGTTGTATTAAAACTTCTTTTGCTACACCAGCTGCTACCAGGTTGTTGGCAATATGGCGTGAGGCGTAAGCCGCAGAACGATCAACTTTGGAAGAATCCTTACCTGAAAAAGCGCCTCCACCGTGTGGGGCCTTTCCACCATAAGTATCAACTACAATTTTCCGTCCGGTAAGTCCGCTGTCACCATGAGGCCCTCCGATAACAAAATTGCCGGTAGGGTTTACAAGTAAACGGAATCCATTAAATAATTTTTTTATCCGTTCAGGAACATTTTCTTTTACTGCTGGGAAAAGGATGGTTTCTATATCTTGTTTGATTTTTGCCTGCATTGCTTTCTGGGCATCTTTCTTTGCTTCCCTGGTATTTTGGGCGGGCAATACAAACTCATCATGTTGGGTAGATATAACAATGGTATCAATCCGGACAGGGATATGATTATCATCGTATTCAATTGTTACCTGTGATTTTGAGTCAGGACGAAGATATGTCATTTTTTCACCAGCTTTTCTTATGGTAGCTAGTTCTAATAGAAGCATATGACTTAATTCCAAAGGCAGGGGCATACCATTATCCATATCCCTGTTGGCATAACCAAACATAATTCCCTGGTCACCGGCACCCTGCTCTTCAGCATTCTCCCTGTCAACTCCCTGATGAATATCATCGGATTGCTCATGTATAGTTGAAATGACCCCACAGGAGTCAGCATCAAATTTATATTCGGCCTTAGTGTAGCCAATATCCCGGATAACTCTTCGGGCAGTTTTTTGAATATCAATATAACCATCGGTTCTTACTTCTCCACTGCAAACTACCAGGCCAGTCGTTACCATGGTTTCACAGGCAACTTTTGATTCAGGATCAATTTTTAAGAATTCATCAAGGAATGCATCTGAAATTTGATCAGCAATTTTATCAGGATGTCCTTCCGATACGGATTCGGATGTAAATAAATATGACATTTAAATTTATTTTAAAAAGTTTATAAGCCGGAAAAGGATAGATTGTCTGGAAAGCTAAATAAAGAAAACCATTTTAGCATTTTTTTTAGTGGTTGCAATCAGACAAATCTTTCCACAATTAATTAGAGTTTGTCTATAAAGTCCAACTTCTGCGTTGTTGCTCAAAATCTAAATCCTCATCCCGATTTTCGGGACTGCGGGTTAGATTTGTCGTATGCCCTGCCTTTGCCGGCAGGCAGGCTTGAATTTGAACTTTCTAGTTCAAACTCTCGACTTTATTGACAAGCACTAATTAGTTAGCAAATGAAAGAATATTTTATCAGGATTCCAAATTAGAGGATAGCAATTTAAGATAATAGACTATTTTTATTAACGAATTATTAAAAATTATTTGAGAGGAAATCTAATAATTACTTCGCCACAAGATTGTCAGTGTTTTTCATAGACGATTAAGATTTTTGAAGAACTATCGGGATCCGTCAGCTGACGGATTAAGAAGTATATGAATCCCGATAATTATCAGCAATTTTTTAAAGGGATTTCGTTTTAGTTATTTCGGAAC
>JAOZKQ010000033.1 GCA_029935275.1 Bacteroidales bacterium
TACTCTTTAATTTTGTGCCGCCCCAAATGTAGCCTTTAAATATTGGATCAAATTTTAATGGATATAAATTACTCATATTCAGATAATTGTGATATTATAGAAAAAAATATTTTAATTTTTAAATTTCTGAAGAATTTTGAACCATGATAATTTGTATCTTGCTAACTCTAATTCAATTAAAATTGTATGCTAAATTAAAAAAAATATGCTTATTGTTGGAATTGCAGGAGGTACCGGTTCAGGTAAATCAACTGTAGTACGTAAAATTATAGAAAGACTTCCCGAAAATGAGGTGGTTGTCATCCCACAGGATGCTTATTATAAGGATAATAGCAGTCTGCCACTTGAAGAAAGGCAGGAAATTAATTTTGATCATCCCCATTCGATTGAATTTGAGTTATTGGTTGATCATCTTATAAAATTGAAAAATGGGCAACCGGTAGAACAGCCGATATATTCATATTTAACCTGTACCCGGGCTAAAGAAACCATTCCGGTTTTCTCTCGCCATGTTATTATTGTTGAGGGAATATTAATTTTAACAAGTAAGCAATTGCGTGATTTGCTTGACATTAAAGTTTATGTGGATGCCGATGCTGACGATCGTTTAGGGAGGGTTATAACCAGGGATATTATTGAAAGAGGAAGGTCCGTTTCAAAAGTTTTGGAAAGGTATGAAAAGACTGTAAAACCAATGCACCTACAGTTTGTTGAGCCATCGAAGAAATATGCTGATTTGATTATCCCTCAGGGAGGTAATAATGAAGTAGCTATTAAAATTTTGGTGGATGTAATTCTAAAAACCCTGATTGATCATTCTAAGATATAGTAATAAACTCTTCTAAAAATCTATCTATGTTAAAAGATATTAAATTTGAAAGTATTTTGTTTTTGGATATTGAAACTGTTCCGGAAGTTGCTGACTACAATGAGCTTTCGGAGAAGAAGCAGTCTTTATGGGAAAAAAAATCGGAGTATTTTAGAAAAGAGGATGAGGATGCATCAGATGTTTTCTCCAGGGCAGGGATTTATGCGGAATTTGGAAAGGTAATTTGTATATCTGTAGGTATGATGTATTCCCAGGGGAATGACAAACACCTCAGGCTAAAATCTTTTTATAGTGATGATGAGAAGAAATTGCTGTCAGAGTTTATTGATCTTTTGGGAAAACTAAGAAAAAAACCAGATGTTCATTTGTGTGGCCATAATGGTAAAGAGTTTGATTTTCCTTACCTTGCAAGAAGGATATTAATCAATGGCCTTGAATTACCCTTTTTGTTGGATGTGGCAGGCAAAAAGCCATGGGAAGTATCCTTTTTAGATACAATGGATCTGTGGAAATTTGGTGATTATAAACATTATACCTCCCTGGACTTATTAACAAGCATTTTCAATATTCCTACGCCAAAGGATGATATTGATGGCAGTATGGTTGGAAAGGTTTATTGGGTTGATGGTGACCTGGAACGGATTGTGAAATATTGCGAGAAAGATGTTGTAGCTGTAGTTCAACTTTTTCTAAAGTTTCAGGGAAAGGAACTGCTTCCGGAGGAAAAGATTGAAACAACCACTTTTGAAACCTGATTTCATTCCATAAAGTAATTTTTGATAGTTTGAACAAGTAGTTCAGGTTGTTCAACATGCAGCCAGTGGCCTGCATCTTTAATTGTTACAACATCTGCAACAGCAAAAATATTTTTAATCAGGATAATATCTTCATCTTTAACATAAGGTGAATTTGCTCCTCTTATAAATAATACAGGAAAGCCAGTTACCGAATTACCGTTTTCAAATCTTTTTTGATCAATACCTTCAAGTATTTCAGGTAGGTTTTTATTCAATGCATCAATATTTAAACTCCAGGTGAATGAAAGGTCTTTATTTCTATGTAAATTTTTAAGGAGAAATAGCCTGACTTTATCAGATGCAATATCATGTCTTAACTGTTGGTCTGCTTCCGTCCGGGTTTTAACCTGCCTTAAATCAATTTTTTGTAATGCGTTTATTATGGCTTGATGATCAATTGATCTGTCCCCTGATGTAGAGGTGCTTACATAGGATTTTGGTGCGATATCAACAACAATCAATCCGTTTACCCGTTCAGGATAACTTGCTGCAAAATGCATTACGGTTTTACCACCCATTGAATGTCCCAGTAATATTGATTCCTGAATTCCGTGATCGTCCATAAATTCCAGTAAATCATTTTTCATTAAGTTGTAGCTATGCTCAGGACTATGAGGAGACCTTCCATGGTTTCGCTGGTCAATCGTGAATACTTCAAAATGATCACCTAACATATTGGCTATACCTGCCCAGTTATCTGATGCACCATATAAACCATGAATAATTATGATGCTTGGTCCTTCACCATATTTTCTGTAAAAAAGCTTCATCTTAATTCTCTTAAATACATTTGGATTGTATTTTCCAGGCCAAAATACAAAGCATCCGAGATAAGTGCATGACCAATGGAAACTTCATTAATGTATAAGGTGTTTTCACAAAAATATTTTAGATTTTCAAGGTTCAGGTCATGGCCGGCATTTATTTCCAATCCATTTTCTTTTGCAAGTGCAGCAGCCTGAACAAATGATTTTACTGCATTAATTTTGTTTTTAGGATAAAGAGTAGCATAAGATTCTGTGTAAAGTTCCACCCTGTTTGTTCCTGTTTTAGCAGCATAATTAATATTAACAGCTTCAGTATCAACGAAAATTGAAGTACGTATATTTTTTGCCTGGAAAATGGCAATTATTTCTTTTAAATAGTTTTTGTGCTTTTTTGTATCCCATCCTGCGTTCGAAGTTATTGCATCCGGAGGGTCAGGTACAAGTGTAACCTGATGGGGTAATACTTCCAGTACGAGAGAAATGAATTTTTCTGTAGGGTAACCTTCAATATTAAGCTCTGTAGTTATTTTAGACCTAATATCTCTTACATCCTGATATCTGATATGCCTCTCGTCGGGCCTTGGATGAACAGTTATGCCATGGGCGCCATATCGCTCACAATTAAGAGCTGCTTCAAGAACATTTGGTAAATTACCACCTCTGGCATTTCTTATTGTTGCAATTTTGTTTATATTTACACTTAATCGGGTCATAATTTCGTATTATTTAATGGTATCCGGTGTTTTTTGTAGTACGATACAAAATTAATAGTATTTTTGAAGTTTAAGGATCAAAATGCTGGCAAAAGAATTAATTTCAGATATTATACCTGCTATCAGTACAAATGATACAGGAATGGAGGCTTTGAACTGGATGGAAATTTTCAGGGTGTCTCATTTGCCTATTGTTAATAACAAGGAGTTTTTAGGTTTAATTTCGGATACAGATATTTATGATTTAAATTTGGCTGATGATCCTATTGGGAAACATAACTTATCTTTGTTTAGTCCGTATATTCTTGAAAATCAGCATGTATATGAGGCTATTGAGTTAGTCTCAAGGCTGAAATTAACTGTTGCTCCAGTGTTGGATGTTAATAAACACTATCTTGGATTAATTACTACCAGTGACCTAATTAAGTGTTTTGCTGATCTTACTGCAGTTAATAATCCAGGAGGGATTATTGTTTTGGAATTGAACCAAAATGATTATTCATTGACAGAAATAGCACAGATTGTTGAATCTAATGATGCTAAAATCTTAAGCCTTTACATAAATTCTCCTAAAGATTCTATGAGGCTGGAAGTAACACTCAAAGTAAACCGCACAGATCTTTATGGAATAATACAGACTTTTGAGCGGTTTAACTATGAAATAAAAGCTCAGTTTATGGAAGACGATGAGATGGATTCACTTTACAGCAGTAGGTATGAGTCTTTTATGAAGTACTTAAGTATATAGATTAATACCTGGGATATGAAAGTAGCTGTTTATGGTAAGGAGTTTCACGATTCATTTGTTCCCGTAATGCAAACCTTTCTGGATAAACTTTATTCTGTAGGTGCCGAAGTTTGGCTTGTTAAACATTTTGCCGATTTTATTCTAAATTCACATCCTGAAGTCAATGGTGGTTTTCAGGTATTTGACCCCACTCAGGATATTCCTTCAGATATTAAGTATTTATTTAGCATTGGAGGAGATGGTACTTTTCTTGAAGCAACATCTATTGTTAAGGGGAAGAATGTACCCATAGTAGGTATAAATAGCGGGAGACTTGGATTTCTTGCTTATATATCGAAAGAAGAACTTGAACAATCTTTGAATTATATCTTTGAAGGTAACTATACAATTGAAGAAAGGACTTTAATTGAAATAAATACTTCCGATGGGAAAATTCATGATTTTGCCCTGAATGAAGTTGCTGTGCAAAAAAAGGATTCGAAGATGATTACTATTCAGGCTTATTTGAATAATGAAATGTTGAATTCATATTGGGCTGATGGTCTTATTATTTCTACTCCAACCGGGTCAACAGCTTATTCATTAAGTGCTGGTGGGCCAATTGTTGTGCCGGGCTCACAGAATTTTATTTTGTCTCCGATATCTCCTCATACACTGGCTGTAAGACCAATTGTTATTCCGGATTATCATAATATTAGATTGAAGGTGAATGGTAGGTGCTCTCAATTTTTGGTTTCTGTTGATTATAGGTCGTATTTTTTAGATATGAATGTTGAGATTGAACTAAAAAGATCTATGGAAACGATAAAAATGATAAAATTAAAAAATCACAGCTTTTATAATACAATAAGAACTAAGTTGATGTGGGGAGTAGATAGGAGAAATTAAACTTGTATGGCTCATATGAACTTTGTGATACTTGAGAAAAAGTTCTGATTATTTGGTAAAGAATAAATAATTTAATATTTTACTAAAAATTTATTGCTAAATTTGTAAATTAATTTTTAAAATTATGAAACGGTCTATTCTTCTCAGCATAGTTGCACTTTTTATTTTCTCTTTGTCAGCAAATTCTCAGATTTGGAAATTAAAAAGATATGAGGCAATAATAGGATTGGGTGGATCGTTTTATATGGGAGATATTGGTAGTATAACCCCGGAGGATAATATCGCAGGTATAAAAGATGTTGTATTTGCTAATACCCGCCCGGTAATTCACCTGGGTTTTCGTTATAAGGTATGGGAAAGAGTTTGGGTTAAATTAAATGTAAATTATGCCTGGCTTTATGGGAATGATAGTAAATATGGGTCAAACCAGGAAAGAGGCTTAGTTTTTAGCACTCCATTACTTGAAACGACAGTACAGGCGGAGTATGCTTTTATTAAGGATAAAAGTGCAAATAATTACTTAATGGTTAGGGGTAAAGGAATTGTATCATTCACCTCAAATATTAGTTTTTATGGTTTTGCTGGCATGGGTCCTGCATTTTTCTGGCCGAAGGTGTTGGAGGACCCAAATAACAGGGCTGCAACCGGTTATAGTAAGGTAGCACTTGTTTTTCCAATTGGACTTGGATTAAAATATGGATTGAGTCCGAACTGGATGCTTGGTCTTGATGTTGGAGGCAGATTTACTACTACAGATTATTTAGATGCATTTACATCTGAATGGTCCAGTTATAATGATAATTATTTCTTTGCTACTTTCCATGTAATTTATAACTTAGATACCTCCAGAAAGGGATGGCCAACTATTAGAAAAAAGTATGGGAATTGAATTAGCTTAAATGAAAAAGATAACAGTTGTCCTGATTTTCCTGACAATTTCAAATTTTTTAAATGCCCAAAGGACTTCTGAAATAGGAGTTTTTTTTGGGCAGTCATTTTATTTGGGAGATTTGAACAAAGAGCAGTTGTTTTACAAACCTGCTTTTTCCATTGGTGCATTTCACCGGTATATACTTAATCCCAGGTATGCAATAAAAAGTGCACTTACCTATGGTTCCATCAAAGGAGATAATAGTGCGCTTTTAAATAATGGCCAATCAGATATTGATAATATTTCATATAATACCAGATTGGTGGATTTAACGGTTCAATTTGAGGTTAATTTCAGACAATTCCAGTTTTCTTTTCGAAAACCTTCTTTTACACCATATATTTCAGGTGGCTTAGGTGTGGGATTTTATGATAAAGAAGTAACTTACCACAATGACACTATACTTAACCCTGGAGTAAAGGTTGGCACGGAGTCTGTTTTTTCATATAATCTGATCATCCCATTTGGAATAGGTGTAAAAGCGAATTTTTCAGAAAGATTAAGTGGAAGTTTACTATGGGAATTTCGAAAAACCTTTATGGATGACCTTGATGGAACTGAAAATATTCAGGATATTGAAAAGAGTTCCCTATTACACAATAAGGATTGGTATTATTTCGTTGGGATTACCTTAGCTTATAAAATTAATTATAAAAATACATTGTGTCCTGCATATGAAAAATGATTAACGGTATAATGGATATAAAAGATCAGATAAATAAGGAAAATCTGCCATCCCATGTTGCTGTTATCATGGATGGAAATGGAAGGTGGGCCAAAGCTAAGGGCAAGAATCGTATTTTTGGACATAAAAGTGGGGTTAAATCTGTGAGGGAGGTGACAGAAGCAGCCGCGGAGCTGGGAATTAAGTACCTTACTTTGTATGCTTTTTCAACCGAAAACTGGAACCGGCCAAGGGAAGAAATTAATGCACTGATGACCTTATTGGTATCTTCTTTAAGTTCTGAGACGAAAACTTTAATGACCAATAATATTCGATTATTAGTAATTGGTGATGTTGAAAGCCTTCCTTCAGTTGTTTTGAAAAAGTTGAATACTGTCATTCACAAAACTTCAGTAAATACAGGAATGAGTTTAATCCTGGCATTGAGTTATAGTTCAAGGTGGGAGATAGTGAATGCCGCAAAAAAATTAGCTAAGGATGTGCAGGAAGGAAAAGTTTTGACAAAAGATATTGATAATGATATTTTTTCAGAATACCTTACTACTTCTGGAATACCTGATCCGGATATTCTTATTCGAACCAGTGGGGAATTTAGGATAAGTAATTTTTTGCTCTGGCAGATTGCTTATTCTGAGCTGTATTTTACGAATATATTATGGCCTGATTTTAGGAAAGATGAATTTTTTAAAGCTATCTTTGAATTTCAAAACAGGGAAAGAAGATTTGGGAAAACCAGTGAACAAATTAAGGCTTAAATACATAATGAGAATGAAAATGGAGAGAAAGATTATATGAAGAAGGGGATACTTAAAGGTCAGTTGTTGAAGACTATCATTTTCGGTGGTTTTTTTCTTTTTATAGTCTTTGTTGCCAGAGCTCAGGAAAATGATACTTTGGATTTTAATCTGCCTGTTATGGATTATTCTTACCCGCGGGAATATGAGGTTGCTAAAGTCTCAGTTTCAGGAATTAAATTCCTTGATGCTGGTATTTTAGTACAATTAACAGGTGTAAAAGTAGGGGAAAAGATTGTAATTCCGGGAGAAAGAATTACGCGATCGATAGAAAAACTATGGAAACAAGGTCTATTTTCAGATATTAAAGTTACCTATACTAAAATTGAAAGTGGTAAGATTTATCTTAATTACTACCTTAAAGAGCGGCACAGGCTTTCAAAACTGATATTTAAAGGAATTAAAAAAAGCGAGGAACAGGATCTTCGCGAAAAGGTTGATTTGATGAATGGAAGCCAGGTAACTGAAAATGTTATCAATAATTTGGTGAGGATAGTTAAGGCGTTTTATATTGAAAAGGGTTTTTTAGATATTAATGTTGAGATTTCTCAGAAAATTGATCCCAGATTGCCAAACAGTGTGCAATTAACTGCAAATGTAGATAAAATGGAGAGGGTGAAGATAGCAGATATATTTTTTGAAGGAAATACTATTTTTTCTGATGAGAGGTTGATGCGGTTGATGAAAAAAACAAAAAAGAGAAATTGGAATATTTTTAAATCTTCAAAATTAATTAAGGATAATTACAAAGAAGATTTAAACAGTTTACTTGAATTTTATAATGAGAGTGGATATAGAGATTTTAAGATTCTTGGTGACTCTATTGGTAGGGTAAGCAATGAACGTATTAGTGTAACAATAAGAGTATTTGAAGGAAAAAAATACTATATTAGAAATATTAGATGGATAGGAAATACAAAGTTCCCCTCAGAATATCTGTCTGCACGACTTATGATCAGAAGTGGAGATCCTTATAATAAAACAGAGTTGGATGAAAGACTATTTATTGATGAAGATGCAGTAAATTCTATTTATATGGATCAGGGATATCTTTTTGCTCAAATCATGCCTGTAGAGGTGAAAGTTGAGAATGATTCTATTGATTTGGAAATGAGGGTTTATGAGGGGCAGCCTGCTACTATAAGCAGGGTCATTATTAAAGGGAATACTCAAACTAATGAACATGTTGTAAGAAGAGAGTTGAGAACAAACCCGGGTGATCTTTTTAGTAAATCTGCAATTATGCGAACAGTTCGGGAATTGGCCCAGCTTGGCCATTTTGATCCTGAGAAAATTGTTCCTAATCCCATTCCACATCAGGCTGAAGGAACTGTAGATATAGAATATGATCTTGAGGAAAGAGCTAATGACCAGTTTGAAATATCAGGAGGTTGGGGTGCAGGAATGTTAGTTGGAACTGTGGGCTTGCGTTTTAATAACTTTTCGATAAAAAGAATACTGGATTTTAAAGCCTGGAGGCCCGTACCTACTGGAGATGGACAATCACTGAGTTTAAGGGTTCAATCAAATGGTAAATATTATCAATCATATAATATTTCATTCGTTGAACCATGGTTTGGAGGGAAAAAACCCAATTCTTTTTCAGTGTCAGCATACCGTTCGGTTCAGACAAATGGTATGAAGAAAGATAATCCTTCCAGGCAAGGCCTTATTGTTAATGGAGCATCTATTGGATTGGGTAAACGTTTAAAATGGCCAGATGACTATTTTAGCTTGTATAATGCCATTAGTTTGCAAAACTATCAACTGGATAATTGGAATCAGTATTTTCTTTTTTCAAATGGAACATCGAATAACTTAAGTCTTAATACGGTTTTAAGTAGAAACTCTGCAGGACCTAATCCAATTTATCCTACAAGTGGAGCTAATGTTTCGCTTTCTTTACAAATTACCCCTCCATATTCATTATTTAGTAGTAAAGATTATACTGATCCTAATATGCTTGATAGTGAGAAGTATAGGTGGGTAGAATACCATAAATGGGGTTTTAAAGTTGATTGGTTTTTAACTTTGGCAGGATCTTTGAACCCTTCAAATAGAAGGCTTGTATTATATACCAGGTTTAATTTTGGATATTTAGGGTTTTACAACAGTGATATTGGCCCTTCACCTTTTGAGGGATTTGATCTTGGTGGTGATGGAATGTCCGGATACAATCTTTATGGACGAGATGTAATAGGATTACGTGGTTATGAAAACAGTTCTTTGACACCAATTGTAGATGGAGACAAATCCGGTAATGTTTATGAAAGAGTTTCGCTTGAATTGCGTTACCCCATTTCTTTGGCTCAGTCTGCAACGGTATTTATCCTGGTATTCCTTGAGGCAGGAAATTCCTGGTCCCGGATTCAGGATTATAATCCGTTCTCATTACATAGGTCAGCCGGTGTAGGTTTAAGAGCATTTCTGCCAATGTTTGGACTTCTGGGAATTGACTGGGGCTATGGATTCAACCCTGTTACCGGTGCACCAGATGCTGCAGGTAGCCAGTTCCACTTTGTAATTGGCCAGCAGTTTTAGAGAAATTATTAATATTAAATTATGTATTATGAAAAAGTTAATTGTAATTAGTTTTATCCTGGCTTTATCTTTTGCTAATTCAATAGCTCAAAAGTATGCTTTTGTTGATACAGAGTATATATTAAATAATATTCCTACATATAAATCAGCTCAGGCTCAACTTGATAAATTTTCGGCTGATTGGGAAAAGGAGATAAGTGATATGTACAGTGAGGTTGAACGGCTTTATAAAGCATATCAAAATGATGCTGTATTGCTTACACAAGAGATGAAAAAGCAACGGGAAGATGAGATTGTAAGCAAGGAAAAAGTAGCCAAAGATCTTCAAAGTAAGTACTTTGGCCCTGATGGTGAACTATTTAAAAAGAGGCAGGAACTTATTAAACCTATTCAGGATGAAGTATATAATGCGGTAAAAGAACTTGCTGTTGAAGGAAATTATGCAGTAATATTTGATTCAGCAGGGAGCTTATCGATGTTATACACGAATCCAAGATATGATTTAAGTGATGATATTTTGGAAAAATTAGGTTATCGGAATTAAATAATTACTTTTGTGCCAAATAAGGAATTTTAAACTTTATTAATACTATTATTAAGATGAAAAATTATTTGAAAATTACGTTGGTTGTTTTAGCTTTGGTTTCTGGTGCAAACCTTTTTGCACAGAATAACTTCAAATTCGGACATATTAACAGCCAGGAATTAATTAGTACAATGCCTGAGTATGATAGTGCGCAGGTTGCCCTTCAGAACTTTGCGAAAGGCCTTCAGGACCAGGCAGAAGTTATGCAGGTAGAATACAATAAAAAATTGCAGGATTATCAGGCTGAGATGAATAATCTGACTGAGTTAATACGTCAGACTAAAGAGGAGGAATTAATGAGTATCCAACAAAGGATACAGTCTTTTAATCAAAGTGCTCAGCAAAATATGCAAACCAAGCAGGGTGAAGTAATGCAGCCAATTATAGAAAAGGCTCAAAATGCGATAAAAGCTGTTGGTGCAGAAAATAATTTCACTTATATTTATGATATTGCAGGTGGATCAATATTGTATTTTTCTACCGATAGTGAAGATGTTTTACCTTTGGTTAAGCAAAAACTAGGAATGAACTAAACATAAAATTATTAAGGATTTATATTAAATAACCATCTGTTGTAAAAACAGGTGGTTTTTTTACTTAATTTTATCCGGTAAAATGAAAATAATTGAATTCTTCCCTAATAATATATAAATGAAAATGGAAACTGTTTCTGATAAGCCTGTTGGTGTTTTTGACTCTGGTATGGGAGGACTCACTGTTGCTCATGCAATAAAGCAAATTCTGCCAAATGAGAAAATAATCTATTTTGGGGACACAGCCCATTTACCTTATGGAGATAAATCAAAAGAATCCATTATTCATTATTCCTCTGAAATTACCCGGTTTCTTCTTCAGAATAACTGTAAAGTTGTTTTAATGGCATGTAATTCTGCTTCGGCAGTTGCATTCGATGAAGTTAATAAGGAATTAGGCCAGGAAGTGATAATATTAAATGTGATTGACCCTGTTGTTAAATACCTGGAAAAATTCTATTCCCACGGAAAAATTGGCATTATAGGTACTAAGGCAACAATTAATTCTGGTACCTATGGATCAAGGATAAAAAAAGTTTGTCCGGATTTAGATGTAGTATCTATGGCAGCCCCCCTTTTTGTTCCTATGATCGAAGAAGGATTTATCTTTGATGATATTAGCAATGCCATAATTCGATCATATATGTCGAAGCCGCTTTTAAAAGATATCAATGCTCTCATTTTAGGTTGCACACATTATCCAATTATTAAAAATCAGATCAATAAATATTTCGACTTTGAAGTGGATATAATTGATTCAGCAAAAATTGTTGCTCTTGAATTAAAAGCATTACTTAGTGAAAAGAAATTACTAAATCAAGGTGTTTCAGTTGATTATGAGTTCTATGTATCTGACTTTACCGATAATTTTGAAAAAATTGCTCAGATGTTTTTTGAAGGATCAGTTAATTTACATAAGTCAGATCTTTGGAGGTAAGTTAAGATATATAATTACATCCCGGGCTTATCTCTATACCAATCAGCGTATTTTAGGTAATTGTTAGCAATTCTTTCTATCATTTCCCTGGTTTGCTTCTCATTTACTTTTTTTATTTTCTTTGCAGGAATACCACCATAAATAGTTCCTGGTTCTACTACTGTATTCTCAAGTATTACTGCTCCTGCAGCAATAATTGAATTTTCGCCAATAATAGCATCATCCATAATAATTGCGCCCATTCCAATTAAAACATTGGGTTTTATTGTAGCTCCATGTACAATAACATTGTGCCCGATACTAACATTATCACCAATCTGAATAACTGTTTTTTTATAAGTAGTATGTAGTATTGAACCATCCTGGATATTTACTTTATTACCTATCCTGATTGAATTTACATCACCCCGGATTACTGCATTAAACCATACGGAGCAATCATCGCCCATAATCACGTCTCCAATAATCGTTGCATTCTCAGCAAAATAACAGTTTTTCCCGTACCTGGGTGTAATGCCTCTAAGGGGCTTGAAAAGTGCCATTTTAAAAATAATTTTCCGAAAAGTACAAAATTATTGTAAACGAATAAACTTTGTTAATAATTTTAGCGTTTGAGTGGATTAAAAGTTAGAATTATTTGAAATTATTGGTATTTTCCTGTTGACGCTAAATAGGGTCTATCTATAAACTCAGTGTCTGATTTAGAAAGTTCGAGTTCGAGGATTGTGAAGCCTGAAAATTGGCAGTCCCGATTGATCGGGATGAACAATTTTGAGGCAAGTGTAACGAAAAAACCGAACTTTATAGACAAGGACTAATTAGATTATTTGTTGTTGATTAGGTCATAAACTATGCTGCAAAACCAGGAAATATTGCAAAATTCTACATATCTAAATATTTATGTAAAAAAAGTAATATA
>JAOZKQ010000269.1 GCA_029935275.1 Bacteroidales bacterium
CTTCATTTATCGAAGTATAACCCAAATTAGGCCTATAGGTAACAACTATATAGTGTTTGTCCATAATGTCCGATTTCTTCGTTATGCTTGTCTTTCAAATCAGTCATTTACAAAAGTAAACTATTGATTTTCAAGACTACGTAAGCCTCGAACTCGAACATTCTTAACTAAACACCTGATTTTATGGACAGGCACTATATAGCCTACAAAATAAAAAACCGCCCAAATTCAGGCGGTTCTGTTTTTTTATAGTGCGAATTGTATTACTCCGGATGAATTGCTTCAACAGGACAAACATCAGCACAAGCACCACAATCAGTACATAATTCAGGATCAATCTTATAGATATCACCTTCAGAAATAGCTTCAACAGGACATTCGTCAATACAAGTTCCGCAAGCTGTACAGTCATCATTAATTACGTAAGCCATCTTTAAAAAATTTAATTATTAAACGGTTAAATATTATCCCTCTTTCAAAAGATTTGCAAATATACAATTATTTAAAAAAATGAAGCATAAGAGAATATTTTTTTCTGCCAACATTCAAAAAATAATATTATTAACGGAAAGCCACGGTTTTTTATAAAGATATCGAATCGGACTCGGCAACAAACCAGATTAGGTTGAAATATTCATTTAAGTGTATTCAAGCTTAGCCAAACCATTAGCCCAATTCCGGTTTCCAAGGCCTCTTCATTAACCATAAAACCGGGAGAGTGTAATCCTGCCGGTTCTGACTCTCCGGGAAAGCCCACTCCTAAGCGATAAAAACATGCTGGAAATTTCTGGCTAAAAAAAGCAAAATCCTCAGAGGTCATACGAACCCCCAGATCCAATACCTTATCATCACCAAGATATTCTTTAGCCAGTTTTTGTGAATTTATAGTTAAAACTTCATTATTTACCAATGCCGGATATCCTTTTCTTATTTCAATATCACAATCTCCTCCCATACTCTTCGTTAAATAGGTCGCCATATGCAAAATACGCCTGTGTGCTTCCTTCCTCCAGGTTTCATCCATAGTCCTGAAAGTTCCTTCTATCAGGACCTCATCCGGAATTACATTTGTAGCCCCATTGGCTATTAGCTTACCAAAAGAAAGCACAGTGGGAATACCTGCCTCAGTACCCCTGCTAACGATTTGTTGTAAAGAAACAATCAAATGGGAAGCCAGAAGTACAGGATCCACAAGTTTATGTGGCATAGCTCCATGGCCTCCCTTCCCTTTAACAGCAATGTATATTTCATCATTTGAGGCCATATACTTTCCAGGTCTGAAGCCTACTACACCAGCTGGAATATCCGGTTGAACATGTAAAGCAAGTATGGCTTCAGGAACCACATCTTCAAAAATACCCTCTTCCAGCATTTGTTTTGCTCCACCAGGTAACAATTCTTCTCCTGGCTGAAAAATTAAAATAATTGTTCCTTCAAATTCCTCTCTTAGCTTATTTAAAATAGAAGATGCACCCAATAAACAAGTCATATGCACATCATGTCCGCAAGCATGCATTATTCCATCATTCTTTGATGCATAATCAAGATCATTCTTTTCTGTTATGGGTAATGCATCCATATCTGCCCTGATGGCAATAAGCTTTTTGTCTGGATTCCTCCCTTCAATTCTGGCAATAATCCCATTTCCTACAAAACCCTTTTTATAAGAAATTTCTAACCGGTCTAATTGACTGCAAATAAATGCAGAAGTTTCTAGCTCGTTAAAAGAAAGCTCAGGATATTTATGAAGGTGCCTTCGGATTTTTATGGCCTCATTAAAAAAATCATGTGATAATTTTCTAATTCTATTTCTCATTCTAAAAAATATTCAATTATTACCAGGGAACAAAAGCAATAAAATTTATTGAAAAAGAATTACTTGCTAAAAAGCATTCTTAATCCAACTAAAATAATGAAAATGCCAAAAACTGGGCGAAGGGTCTTTGCTGGCAAATTCACAGAAATTAATGATCCCAGAAACTGACCAACAGCAAAAGCAGCAACAATAATCAAGGCATACTTAAAATTAACATAGCCATTTTTATAATAGTTTAAAACTCCAAATATAGCCATTGGGAACATCAATACAGCCAGACTGGTTCCCTGAGCTTCATGCTGGCTAAAACCAAAAAACAATATCAATGCAGGTACAATTACAACACCACCTCCAACACCCATAGATCCACCAACAGCTCCTGCAAAAATGCCAATTACAATAAGAATAAGTATATCATTTAACTCCATTAATTTAAAAATCAAGGTTTAATGAAAAATAGAACATTCTGGGCTGCACTTGAAAATTCTCTACTCCCCAGGCCCAGTCAGCTCTTACAAAGTAGCCAAATATTGTACTTCTTAAACCAAAGCCATAGCCTGCTACAATGGGTTCCCTGTTTGACTGGACTATTACGGTTACCGGACCATTCTCAATTATCTCTTTATCATAGGAGTTCTCACCCGCATACGGATCCCAGCCTGTCCAGGCGGTTCCTATATCCCCAAAACCAACAATTTGAAAGTTATTCAGAAACTTATTTGCAATAGGTTGATTAGCAAGATAACTGAATATTGGCCACCTAAGTTCAGAATTTATTAAAGCAAAATTATTTCCGTTCCGGATATTCTGCTTAAACCCTCTCATATTCGTCGCAACCGTTTGAAAAACATAATTCTGAGTATAGTCAATTGGAATTGATCTATCAAACATCTCCTCAACATTAAAAATATTGAACCAATTATCCACACCACCCAGGTAATATATTAATTTATTGTGACCAAAAGATGTACTTGCAGCAAAGCGGTTAGCCCAAATCAAATTCCTGTGCAATTTCATATAATGTCTGAAATCTGCCCCTAACACAAATACATCAGATTTTCTTCTTTCAAATTGCTGATAAACTTCCCCGAAGATCTTAAACCTTGTTCCATTATACAAATTCATCCCTCTAAAACGGGTATTATCATAAATAAACTCCAGTTTTAGATTTGCCCAGGTAACAAACAGATTATCCTTAAACAGACTCTCCCTACCAGTAGCCATATATACCTGCTTATCAGAACGAAGGCTTGCAGTTCCTTTTACGGCCATAACCTGATTAAAGGGATACTTCATGGAATAAAACAATTGATTTGAAATTACCCGCACCCAATCTTTACCAGCAATTGTTTTATAAGTCTGCCTGTGAAAGAGAAGCTGTTTATCAATTCGTTTTTTAAGATTTTCAAAACTAACAAGATATTCATTGCTATTAAAATCCAAAGAAAACCGGAATCCTCCAACAATTTTATAATCTTCAAACAGGTCATTCGACCCTAATTTGAACATATAGCCTATGCCCGGATTAAAATAAACCCCACTTCCATTGAAAGCCTGATAGCTATCATTCAAATAACCAAAATCAATCTGATTGGCCATGTAATTATTGTAAAAGGAAGTCTCATAGATCCGTATCGGGGGCAAAGGAATTTCTGTTGTATCCAGGTCAATTTCAATCAAATCCCCTTTAAGCAAATGTTCATAAAAATTTTCCTTCTCTGTTTCAAACACATAATTATTAATATCTACTTTATTATCTGTTTCAAAATAGGCATACAGGGGTTTAGTAAGGGTATCTCTCATTCTACGGTCTTCCTCAATTAACTTCTGTCTCATAGTCTCAATGCTGTCTAATTCAAACAGATCTGCTGTATGTTCCTCCCTAAAAGCTGTTTCCTCCAGTATATCTTTGAAGCCAAGGTCATCAGGTAAAAGCTGATCAAAATACATATTGTATCTTCCATCTTCATAAACAACCTCCCCGTACATGGAAGACAAAGGACTAAAATCCTCTTCAAGAATATTCCGTGAATAGTTTGTTAAAGGTTTCGATTTGGCAAAATACCTAAAATGAACTGTGGTATCAATAAAACTTATTGAGCTGTCAAACCGAGAATAGTAGCGATTTATGATCCCATTCTGATCACCCAGGTAGAGGAACTCATTATCCTTAAAATTGCTAGCGTAGGTTTTGTCCACAAATTTATCTT
>JAOZKQ010000270.1 GCA_029935275.1 Bacteroidales bacterium
CTGACTTCATTGCCTGTTGTGCAATATTATCCATGGAGATTCTCTCCAGCTTATTTACATATCGTTTCTTCCCCCTGAAAGCTAGTTCATCCACTCTGTCATCAGCGAAAAATTCCTCAACTAATAATTCAATCTCTACATCCTGAACAGGCGAACTAAGGTCAACCATGGTGGTAATATAGTTTGGAAACTCATTTACAACAACCCGGCTCACTCCTCTTAATCCTTCTTGTCCAAGATTGATCTCCTCCGGTGTACCACCAACGCTCTGGGCTCCAGTAAAAAGAATCCATTGCTTAGGATTATTTCTGTAAGAGGAATTATTGAGTTTTCTCATTATATTCATGAGCGTGATGCTACCTGATTGCTCAGCTTCCATGATGGTCTCAGGATTAAGATCCTTATTACTAACCAGATCTATCCCCCAACCAAAAATCAATCCTTCGAACTTGCCCCGATCATTTACCTGATCAAATACTTTATTTACATCTTCCTGGGACATTGGATCCAGCTCAAACTCAGTATCAGATATCTTATTAAATCCTAAACCTTTTCTGATCCTTATGCAAGTTTTATTAAGTGCACCCAGTTTTGTTGCAAGCCTGTCTGTAACTCCGGATTCATCCGTAAAAATAAGCCAGTCAGCGACTGTTGTTCCGGACTCATTTTCACTAGTTTTAACTGATAAATCAAGCTTTTCGGCCCTTGCCATTAAGATTGACTGGCATGATTTTGAATTATCCGGGACATCACTGAAGTATGTTACATTGCTATATCCGTTATCTGCGAGAACTTTCTTCCACATTTCAGGGGACATCGTGGCATGATCTTTTCTGAAATCCTCAAACAGCCACCATCCCTCAGTCATACCGAAAATAAAATCCAGATATACCGGTGAATTTGTCACCTCCAACATCATCAAAATACCTTCTGAAGCCAATAGTTTCCTGGCATTTCCAAGAGAAATGCTTAGGTCCCGGGTTGCATGGATTACATCAGAAGCAATGATCAGGTCGAATGAATTAAGATCGAAACCCTGATCAGCCGGATCTTGCTCAATATCCAATATCTTATATTGAACAAAAGGATATTTCGCAAATCGCTGTTGCGCTTTGAGCATAAACATATGAGATACATCGGTAAAGACATACTCAGTTCTGTCAGCTGGCAATGCAGGAAGTATCGCCTGTGTCATTCCCCCTGTACCTGCACCGATCTCAAGCACCCGGATCGTTTGGTCTTCCGGAATATCCTTAATCAATTCTGCTATTGATCTGCCGGCAATATCATTATATTTTTTAAAGGCAAAACCTTCAACATAATACTTTACGATAGCATCCCATTTATCCTCAGGAAAGATTAACTGAATGGGATCAACAGTTCCTTCCAAAACACCCTGAATCTGAAGGCCGCACCTGCCCAGCAGATTAGACTCATGATAAAATTGAGAGAACCGGGCCTTAAGCTGATTCATCCAGACTTTATTATCCCTGAAATCTGGGGTTTTAATAACCTCATATTTACCATTTTTGCCATCAACAATCCCGGCTTCCTTTAGCAGTCTGAACATATGGTGGAACAAACGGTGATGATCCTGTATAACTTTAGCTTCCTTCGCAAAGTCATCTACATTGATCTTAGTACCTTTTTCAAAAGACATCCCCATATCTCTCAAGGAATTACAGATGTATCCAATTGTTAACCGGTATTGCTCAGGTTCGTATTCTTCATAATATTTCCTCTGCTCAGGCCTGGCAACAACTTCATCAATGGTTTCCTGAATGGCATTGCTTATCATAGCAGGATCAGGTAAATAATCACCGGGATTACGCAATAATTCCTGATCGGATCTTGACTTAAGGTTCCAATTGTATTCATAAAACCACTTATCTTGTTCGCCACCTTGCTCTCCCCGGGATCCCTTCAGGTATTGCGACCTGAATCCATGGAATTCGGCTACAAGACTTCCGTCTTCGTTAAATATCCAAAGCTCTCCTAATGCATACTCATCGGTCCATTCTCTTAAACGTCCATGAACATACAACTTATAGGAGGAAACCTCATTATAGAATTTGAAACTATCAATATGACGAGGAACATAAACCCCCATCTTTTTATTGACGTTTTCTCTTTCATTAAAAATTCCAAATACAGTCTGGAAACAACTATCCAATACACCTGGATGGATATTAAACTGAAAAAACTCAGAACGAATGCTTTCGTGAACTTCAATCTCACTCAAAGACTCCCAGTTTCCATCACTTCTCCATAATTTCTTTATTGCACGGAAGCTGGGGCCGAGGAATAATCCACTTTCCAAAAGCTCGTCGTGCATTGGTTTTACAGGAACCGGAATTGTTATTCTCTTCTTTACATCTTCCAGATCAATAGGAATTGATTTGAATTTATCACCGATATGGTTAATCTTACCATTAGAGCACATAGTCCATTGTGTATCCTCCGTGCGTGGCCTGGTATAGATGAAATAATCGCCGCTATCGGAGGAGATATCAATCTGAATGTGTGGTGGTTCACCTGAATCAGGCAGGAACAGTGCATTATCAAAATTAATATCTTCAACGTATTCAAACTTATCACCAAATGATGCCCTGGCAGCCCCTATAATAAGATCAACATGACCGGCACCAGGGAATACAATAGGTCCCTGAACTTTGTGGTCAGCGATATAGGGATAAGTTCTTTTATCAAGGTTCACATCCCAAAGAATATTACTACTTTCTCTGGCAGAAACTGATTTTCTATTAAGATGAGGGTGATGAAATTCCAGTTTACCAAGCCTCATTTTTTTGCCTTCTTCAGATTCAATCCAATAAGAATCTTTTTGCCATGGGTATCTTGGAAGGGGAACCAAAGCCTTGTCAGCTCCATTAAAAGCCTTCCAGTCAATTACTACACCGTGCACATGCAAGGCAGCTACCGATGAAAGAAAGATTCTTTTTTCATCGTCATTTCTTCTTATTGATAAAGTTACCAAACCTTTTTTCCCGGCATTATCCAATAGATCATTAACCCCGATTGCATGAATCGGGTGTGGTCCAAGTTCTATAAAAGTATCGAAACCATCATCTATCTGTGCCTGGATGGCATCAGTAAAATACACCGGCTCCCGGACATTTCTGAACCAGTATTCCGGATTTAGATCTTCACCATTAACTATAGCCCCTTCTACGGTAGAATAGAATGGAATTTCAGTTGATTTCGTTTTAAATTCTCCAAGAGAAGAAAACATCTCATCTTTAAGTGGTTCCATATGATGGCTATGAAACGGAACGTTCACCACCAATAACTTATGGAATATATCATTAGCATTGAGTTCTTCAGCTATGTCTTCAATTAGGTCTGTATCTCCGGACAGAGCTACCATAGAAGGACCATTAACTGCACCAATAGAAACCCTGTCCTCTTTTCCTTCGATTAGTTTGCGGGCCTCTTCAACAGTTACACCAACGGCCAACATTCGTCCTTTGTCGGTTGCTTTGAATTGAATACGGCTTCTGTGGAAGATTAGAAGTACCGCTTGTTCCAAAGTTAGTGCTCCGGAAACATATCCTGCCGCAACCTCACCAATACTGTGCCCGACTACTGCTTTTGGATGAACACCCATTGCCTTCCACATTTCATAAAGGGCAATTTGAATTGAGAATATTGCGGGTTGTGCAATATTTGTCTCGCTGACACGGGAGTTTCCCTCGTTTTTGGTAAGTTCTTCAATTAATGACCATTCAGCATGCCGGCTGAGCATCTCATCAAGTTTTTCTATCCAGAATCTAAAAAGCGGTTCGTTCTCAAATAACTGTCTTCCCATACCCCACCACTGAGGGCCTTGACCTGAGAAGATAAATACAATCTTTTCCTTTACTTCATTGGCGCGACCTTCTGCCACTTCTGTAATAGAGTCCCCATCAAGATAGGTTTGAATATTTTCTGCCAATTCATCTTTCGACTCTGCAACAATGGCCAAACGAACAGGGTGATGCGATTGACGTACAGAGCTTGAAT
>JAOZKQ010000271.1 GCA_029935275.1 Bacteroidales bacterium
GCCAGGTACATGATGGGTCGGATTTCAACTTTACCATTGACCGCCACCGGGCGTTCCACAATATTATGCATTCCCAGAATCGCTGATTGAGGCGGGTTGAGAATAGGGGTAGAGAGCATGGACCCAAAAACTCCACCATTGGTAATAGTGAAAGTTCCCCCCGACATATCCTCAATACTGATCCTGTTTTTCCGGGCTTTGTCAGCAAGCTTCATTATTTCTTTTTCTATATCTGCAAGACTTAAGGATTCAGCACTACGAATTATGGGTACCATCAGGCCTTTTTCTGTTTGTACGGCAATGCCAATATCTGAATAGTGAAAACTGATCAGATTTTCTCCGTCGATCATTGAATTTATTCCCGGCCTTTCTTTTAGGGCAAGACTGGCTGCTTTGGTAAAGAAAGACATGAACCCAAGTTTGATCCCATGGGTTTCAACGAATTTGGATTGCCATGTTTTTCTTAAACGAATCACTTCGCTCATGTCCACTTCATTAAAAGTAGTAAGCATGGCTGTTTCATTCTTTACTGCAACCAGTCTTTGACTGAGTTTCCGACGCAGGACCGACATTTTTTTTACTTCTTTTTCTCTGGAAGGGCTAGCTGTGTTTTGAATGACAGTGGAAGCAATGTCCCTGTTTTGGGATACTACTTCAACGTCAGATTTTGAAATTTTTCGAAGACCAGAAATTATATCCTCAATATTTAAATTCAGGTCTTCCATCATATTGGCAGCAAGAGGGGAAATCTTTACTGCTGCATAATCATCTGAAACTTTCTTTTTTGAAACAGGCGCTTCAAACGGTTTCTGTTTTTCCGGTTCAGGAATAATATCTTTTTCTTCAGTTTCTGTTTTACCGGATGCAGATTCTGGTGCAACTTTTTCTTTTTTATCCACATTAAAGGAGGTGTCAATCTTACATGCAATGCTTCCCACACTTAAAGCTTCTTCAATGGCAGCCAGTGCAAGGATCTTTCCACTTTCCTCTGCTAATAAAGGCAGGGTTGCTTTTTCAGATTCAAGTTCGGCTATTTCCTGATCTTTTTCAACCAGGTCCCCTTCATTTACAAACCAGGTTGCAATTTCTACTTCAGCAATGGACTCGCCCGGGCTTGGTATTTTAATTTCTATAATCATGGTCTTGATCTCTGTCTAATTTGAATTAAGTACCTGGAGCATCTGATATACTTAAAATTAGTATTTATTATTAAATTGTAAATTTGGTTTCATCCTCTATTAACTGCTGAACTTTTAATACTTCCAGCCGGCTTTTTCCTCCCATACATTGCAAACCACAATATTTGTTTTTTAGTTCACATGTACAGTTCCTGAAAACCTTATCAACAATCTCCTTTTGCCCTATATCATGTAAACCATGTAATCCCGTTGCAGGGCTGCCACTTGAAAGCCTGGCTACCGGTATCAAAGAAACACCCTTGAATTCTTCCCTGACATATCTCCACGCCCCCATATTTTCAGGTTCTTCCTGCACCCAGAGATGCAAGATAGCATTTTTATATTTCTTCAGAATCCGGTCCAGTTTGATTTTTGGAAAGGGATGAAGTTGCTCTAACCTGATAATAGCAATATCAGTTGCCTGCAATTCCTGTTTGCGTTTTAATAAATCATAATATACCTTACCTGTACAGAAAATTAGCCTGAGGACTTTGTCAACTTCTACATTTTGATCATCCAAAACTTCCTGGAATCTATTTTCTTCAAATTCATCCAGGGTGGATATACATAATGGGTGGCGTAAAAGGCTTTTGGGCGTAAATACAAGCATTGGGATCATAAACTGCCGGGTTAACTGACGCCGGATTACATGAAAGAGACTTGCAGGAGTAGTGGGCTGAACAATTTGCATATTATTATTAGCAGCCAGGGATAAGAACCTTTCAATTCTGGCCGAAGAATGCTCAGGCCCCTGGCCTTCAAAGCCGTGAGGAAGATACATGACCAGGCCATTCATCAGTCCCCATTTTTCCTCTGCAGAGCTAATGTATTGGTCAACAATAACCTGCGCAACATTATAGAAATCACCAAACTGTGCTTCCCAAATAGTAAGTCCGTCTGGTTTTGCAAGGGCATATCCGTATTCAAATCCTAATACACCGTATTCCGACAGGGGAGAGTTGTAAATACTGAAATCACCCTGCTTCTTCGATAAATGCTTAAGTGGATAGTACTTATCTCCGGTATCTTCTTCAATGAAAGAGGCATGTCTGTGGGAGAAAGTGCCCCTTTCAACATCCTGTCCGCTAATTCTTACCGGATGGCCCTCCACCAGTAAACTGGCATAAGCCAATAGTTCTCCCATGGCCCAGTCAACCTGATTATTGTTTATCATTTTAAGGCGTTGGTCGATTAGCTTTATAAGTTTTTTGAAAAACTTTTTATCCTTTGGAATGTGGTTGATTTTTTTTGCTAGCTTAACAAGTTCTTCTTTTTTTATTCCTGTTCTTGGACATTTTGCAAGTTCTTTCCTGTCAGGATGTTTAAACCCCTGCCAGTCATCAAAAAGAAATTGCTGAATATGTACTTCATCCGTTTTTTTCGATTTCTCCAGTTTTATATCCAGAACTTCTTCAAAGTCTTTAATTTGTTGATTCAGATTTTCCTGAGAGTAAACACCTTCCAAAATCAGTTTTTTACCATAGATCTCCCTGGGGTTGGGATGGTTGGCTATTTTTTTGTAAAGTAAGGGCTGGGTGAACCTTGGTTCATCCCCTTCGCTATGACCGTATTTACGATAGGATAAAATATCAATGAAAACATCTGAATGAAATGTTTGCCGGAACTCCATTGCCATCATAATAGTGAATACCAGGGATTCAACGTCGTCACCATTTACATGAAAAATAGGGGCTTTCGTTACTTTTCCGATATCTGTACAATAGGTGCTTGAACGGGCATCCAGATAACTTGTGGTAAACCCAACCTGGTTATTTATAACAAGATGTATGGTGCCCCCTGTACCATACCCTTTTAAATTAGACATTTGAAGTACTTCGTAAACGATACCCTGCGAAGCAATTGCTGCATCACCGTGTATGAGGATGGGTGCAATTTTATTAAAATCATCATTATAAGTATGATCAATTTTGGCCCTTGTAATTCCTTCAACTACCGGGCCAACAGCTTCCAGGTGGGATGGGTTGGGTGCCAGGTTTAGTTTTACTTTTTTTCCGCTTTTTGTTAAAATACGGTTGCTGTAGCCCAGATGGTACTTTACATCACCAAGTGAAATGTTGCTATCATAAAATTTTCCGTTGAATTCATTAAAAATATCCTCGTAAGGTTTTTGAAGAATATTTGCAAGGACATTTAACCTGCCCCGGTGTGACATGCCAATAGTGAATTCTTCTATCCCCAAATTTGAGCCTTTTTCTATGATCGCATCCAAAGCAGGGATAAGTGCTTCAGTACCTTCTAAAGAGAAGCGTTTGGCACCAATAAATTTTTTATGAATATAGTTTTCAAAACCAACAGCCTGTTTTAATTGAAAGTAAAAATGTTTTTTTTCTTCCGGAGAGAAAGAAGGGGTGTTCTTTACCGGTTCCATTTTATCCTGAAGCCAGCTGATGACTTCGGGTTTACGGATAAAACCATATTCAGCACCGATTGACCTGCAGTAAGTTTGTTTGAGGTGTTCAACGATACTGCTAAGTGGTGATGGCCCGATCCCAATATTCTTCCCGGCTTCAAATACAGTATCCAAATCTGATTTTTCCAGTCCAAAAGTCTCAATATCCAGTGTAGGGGTATATTTTCTGCGTGATCTTACCGGGTTGGTTTCCGTAAAGAGATGACCACGCCGGCGGTATCCTTCAATGAGATTAATTACTTTAAACTCTTTATCATAAACAGAACCCGAAGGTTTTTCTTCAAAATTGTTCCGGGCAAATTCAAATCCTTCAAAGAATTTCTTCCAGCTTTCTTCAATACTTTGCGGGTCTGATAAATATTGCTGATAAAGATTTTCAATAAGTGAAATATCTCCTTGTC
>JAOZKQ010000272.1 GCA_029935275.1 Bacteroidales bacterium
TGTATCACCTATATTTATAACCCCGCCCTAAAGAGACGGGGCTATTATTATTTGATCCTTTCAGGATCAGCTATTTATCTACAAAAAACCTGGCTAAAATACATAATTATTAATACTGATTAGTTACAATCTTACTATCCTAATTCACTTAAAACTTTAATAATATCCAGACTTTTAATTTTGAGTAAACGTCCATCCAGGGAGATGATTTTGTCATTTTTAAATTCATTAATTGTCCTGATAAAACTCTCTTTTGTTGTTCCAGCCAGTTCTGCCAGTTCTTCCCTTGTTAGTGGAAACTCAAACTCATTCTTTTGATAAATTTGTTCTGAAAAGTATAAAATTACTTCAGCAATTCTACCAGGAAGTTGCTTGTGAAATAAACTCATTAACCGGTTTGAAAGATATAAACCATCCTTGCTCAACCTTTTAATCAGCATAAGGCTAAAATTACCATTTTGCTGGATAATAGTAACAAAGCTGGCGTAATCTATCATTAATATTTCTGTAGAATCAACAGAAGAAGCAGAACATTGAAAAAGATTATCACCAAAAATGGAAAATAGACTTAAGAAACTTCCATTTGACAGGATTGAAAAACTTAAGGATCTACTATTTCTACTTGATTTATATACTTTAACCAGTCCGGACACCACATACATAATATGTGATGTACGGGTATTCTGTTTAAAAATTACATCCCTCTTGTTATAATGTACTATATTACTATTTCTTAATAAAATAGTTTTCTCGTCATTTGTCAGATAACGATAAAACCAGGTTTCCTTAAAGATCCGGTCAAGTTGGTTATCCATAGTAAAAAATTATTGTATTTGGTTCATGTTTTGGGCCGTAAAAGTAGTAATAATTATCACAAGGTGACTTATATCTCCAAAAAAAGATGAGTTAAATCACCAATCTGTATTAACGAAGGTCATTTTGCAATCCGTTTTGGCTCATTTTGTTTTTCATATATTTAGGTCATTATTTATAATTAAAAAATATGCACGCTCCAGGAAAACAAAAGGTCTTAGTTGTTGATGATTCCTCAACAAATGTAGTCTTACTGGATGCCATACTTAATAAAGAAGGGTACGAGGTAATTACTTCACTTAGTGCCAAAGAAGGACTTAAGTATATTTCAAGCATGGATCCTGATCTTGTACTGCTCGATCTGCTTATGCCGGAAGTTAGTGGGTTTGATTTTATGAAAACCTATAATAATATGGATAAGAAAAGGAAAATCCCGGTAATAGTAGTTTCTGCGGTAGGTACTCCTGAGAATAAAAAGCTCAGTAAGGAGTTAGGAGCTGTTAGTTTTATAAATAAACCAGTCGATATAGCAGAATTAATGAACCTTATTAAACAAACAATTTAACCCTTTAATTAACCCTTAATTTCATTTTATTCTCACGATGACAAAATACCAGCCTCCCCGGTTGGTATTTTTTTTAAAAATACTTATAAAAATATTTTTAAGGATCTAAAAATTAACCTTAATTTAACATTTGTTTTTAGAGAATATTTATGAGTTGAATTATTTTTGCCATAAATTAAATTTTTATCATGGGAAACTTATATCTCTTTTTTGTTGTAGTTCTTTTTTTGCTTGCTATTTCTGACCTTGTTGTTGGCGTAAGTAACGATGCCGTAAATTTTTTAAATTCCGCTATTGGGTCTAAAGCAGCCCCCTTTAAAGTTATTATGATTGTAGCTGCACTGGGAATACTTATTGGTGCTACATTTTCCAGCGGAATGATGGAGATAGCCAGAAAAGGCATTTTCCACCCTGATATGTTTCTTTTCAGTGAAATTATGGTACTTTTCCTTGCAGTGATGATTACCGATATTATTTTGCTGGACGTTTTTAATACTTATGGCCTACCTACCTCTACAACAGTTTCAATTGTATTTGAATTATTAGGTGCTGCAGTAGCGGTATCCCTAATCAAGATCTCTCATGCCAATGGGGATGTAGGCTCTCTGTCAAGTTACATTAACTCTTCAAAAGCCCTCGCTATTATTTTCGGAATCTTAATATCCATTATTGTAGCTTTTTCAGTCGGGGCATTAATTCAGTATTTAACCCGTTTACTTTTCTCATTCAATTATAATAATTCTTTTAAATATTTTGGGTCATTATGGGGAGGTTTAGCTATAACAGCTATTGTTTATTTTATACTTATAAAAGGTTTAAAAGGCTCTACATTTGCCTCATATGAACTTTCCAGTGGCTTGACTATTTTGGAATGGGTGAAAGTATATAGCTTTAAAGTAATAGCCTTTAGCTTTATTGGCTGGACAGTTATATTACAACTGGTTACATGGTTAACAAAAATTAATATTTTAAAATTCATAGTTCTTGTTGGTACTTTTGCCCTGGCTATGGCTTTTGCAGGAAATGACCTTGTGAATTTTATTGGAGTACCACTTGCTGGTTTTGAATCCTATAAAGCTTTTATTGCCTCAGGGCAGGAACCGGGTGAGTTATTAATGAGTTCACTGGCAGGTCCTGTAAAAACTCCTACCAACTTTTTATTGATTGCGGGTTTGATCATGGTAATCACTCTTTGGTTATCAAAGAAAGCAAGGTCAGTTACAGCAACTACCCTGGATTTGAGCCGACAGGATGAAGGTTCTGAAAGATTTGAATCATCTGCAGTTGCCCAAATGGTTGTTCGCCAGTTTATTGGAATTGGCAAAGGAATCCAGTTTGTTGTTCCCGGATCAATGAAAAATTGGGTAAATCAACGTTTTGAAAGAGTAGATTATGATCAGATGAAACAGGATAAAGGTGTATCATTTGATCTAATCAGGGCAGCTGTTAACCTTTCAGTAGCCAGTATTTTAATTGCTATGGGAACCTCACTAAAGTTACCTCTTTCAACCACTTATGTAACATTTATGGTTGCTATGGGAACATCGCTGGCTGATAGGGCATGGGGGCGTGAAAGTGCCGTTTACCGGATATCAGGGGTGATTACAGTTATTACAGGCTGGTTTTTTACCGCCCTGATTGCATTTACTGCTGCTTTTGTCATTGCTTTTATAATTACCTACGGAGGAATTATTGCTGTTATCGGGCTTGTTATTTTGGCGGCAATTTTCCTTTTTCGTTCTCATAGAATACATAAGAAAAGAGAAGAAGAAAATAATAAAAAAGCTAAAGAAGAAACCGGACCAATGAATCTTGAAAAAATTGTGGTTTCATGTAAAAAAACAACGACTGAGATTATTTCCGGAGCTTCAAAAAGTTACAACAAATCTATTGAGGCCTTAATTGAAGAAAACAGAAAAAAAATTAAAAAAGCCAGAAAAAATATTGATGAAATTAACAAAGAAACTAAGGCATTAAAAGACTCCTTGCACATTACTATTAGAAGAATGCAGGAGGACTCCATTGAAAGCGGGCATTTTTATGTACAGGTGCTGGATTATCTGCGGGAAACTGCCCATTGCCTGAATTTTATATCAATTCCCATTTTTAATCATATTGAGAATAATCATTCACCACTTGCCCCTGAACAGGCAGAAGACCTTTTAATTGTGAAGGAAGAACTTACACGTTTATTTCATACCATTGAAAGGATTATTTTAACTGATAGCTATAATGAGATGGAAGTTGTCCTTGAGATGCAGTCACAAGTCATTGAGCTAATTAACAAATCAATAAAGAGCTTAATCAAAACGCTAAAAAAAGAGTCACTTAGCACAAAAAGCAGTTTATTATTTATGGAAATACTTAATGAATCAAAATCTCTCGTGCTGCATTTAATTAACCTGATCAAGGCTCAACGTGATTTTGTTCAATCCGGACTGAAGGATGAACCATTTGGCCATAAATAAAAAAAGGAAGTCAGGATACCAATGAAGAAAAATCAGAATGGAACAGCAGAGTTGCAAACGACGATTAGGGCCTGTGTAAAAGTGTAAAGAAAGAGCTTGATATAGATTCCTTTGGAGTCTAATGACAACTGTCTAAAGGACTCCTTCTTAGAGAGACAAACTCT
>JAOZKQ010000700.1 GCA_029935275.1 Bacteroidales bacterium
TTTTTACTTTTTACTTTTTTTACTTTTTACCTTTGACTTGCTGTTTTTAACATTGGATAGCCTGTATTGCATTTATTTGTATATTGGCAACTGAAAATTATTGAGAGAAATTATGGGAGAAATCATATTTATGAGGGAAGAAAGAAACATTTTGACTTACTTATTGTTTGTTTTGATTTTTGCGATAAGTGCCTCATTGACAGATGCACAGATTAGTAGCGGTGGAAATCCGCATGGGGCAGGTATTTATTATCCTAAAACCAGCGTGGTTAAAATGAGAGCTGTTGAGACAGATGAATTAGAACGATTACAGGAATATAGTCCTACAGATAAGAATGAACCTTTTCAGTTTGCTTACCCTTTTGGACTTAGTCTGAATCCTTCAAATTCGGGTGAATGGACCAGGCTTTCAAATGGTGATAATGTATGGAAAGTTGAGATCGAGAGTGAAGGGGCTTATTCTTTAAACCTGATATTTGATAAGTTTAATTTGCCGGATGGTGCAGAGGTTTACATGTATGATCCTCAGGGTAATCATATTCTTGGCTCATTTACTTCAAAAAATAATAAGAAATCAGGAATACTGGCCGTTCAGCCAATCCCCGGTGACAAGCTGGTGATTGAATTTTATGTTCCATCTGGTGTAGATTGGAATGCCGGGAGTTTATCTATTGGTCAGGTGGCTCATGATTTTATAGGTATTTTTTCAGATAATGGCTTAAAAGACGGAAGGTTTGGCTTATCTGGTTCCTGCAATGTTGATATAAACTGCACGGAAGGCATATCCTGGCAGGATCATAAGAAATCCGTTGCCCGGATTATTATTAATGGTACAGAGTTATGTACCGGAGTTTTGGTAAATAATACGAGCAGAGATGCGAAACCATACATGTTAACTGCCGGTCATTGTATTGAAGATGAGAATGATGCTTCCAGTACAATAGCAGTTTTTAACTATGAGAGTTCATACTGTGATGGATCTGATGGCTTTGTAACACATTCCATTTCTGGTTCAAGCCTTAAAGCATCAAAAAAAACAAAAATGGATTTTTCCCTGGTACAGCTCAGCCGGGTGCCTCCGTTTT
>JAOZKQ010000701.1 GCA_029935275.1 Bacteroidales bacterium
GATGAAAGAAAAGGATGTTCAGATTATGGATTATAAGAAATTGAAGAAAATTAGTAAAAAAGGATAAGAAAAAGAAATAGCCCGAAGTCGGGAGACAGAAGTCGGTATTATAGGCTTCGTGTTTTTTAGAGTGTACTTTGTGTTCCTTTGTGGTAAAATTTAACTAACCACAAAGTCACTCAAAGGGCTACACGAAGTTACACAAAGGGAATTTCTATCAATTATGAATAAATCATCTTACTTATTCAATGATTGTTAAAAACGATTCTGGTTTGTATTAATTTGAGTATTAATTTTTTTAAAACATGTTAGAAACGGGAGTTATTGGAATAGAGGGAGCATGCATTTACTACTTAATTTGTTCAGGCTTGTCTGAAAGTTATCTAAACTATTCAATATAATTTCAGAATCCTCTTCATGGCAGCACAGGCATGTTCCAACTGTTAGTATCTTTTTTTGCTCTTCAAGCGAAAATGGTCTGAAGTTCTCCCGGGTGGAAACCTCCCCGGTTCTTTCCATTAAAAAACCTGTCCATGCATCTTCCGGAAGCTGGTCATTTTTATTATTTTGATACTTAGGAAGGAAAGTCCATTTCCGGCTATTTTTATCAAAAGTAAGGCTGCCCTCACCATAACCAATCGCAAGCGGGTCGTTATGACAGGATTTGCAACTTCTACCCCTGGCCTGAATGGTATGAGCTTCAGCAGGGGCAAATAAGCGTTTGAATATGAATTGATCCTGTCCGTTTCTTGATGTATAAGCACTTTTGTCAATGGTCAGTACCATGCCAGGAACGGCAGTCTTAACCTTGCGATAAGTTGATCCATCCGGAGAGTTCTCTTCTTCAACCCCAAGGCTTGGCGGACTTGCCAGGTATTCCCCTGCATACTCAATCCATGAGCCTTTTGTATTTTTGTTTGCATACAGATCAAAGCCTGCAGTTCGTGGCTCGTACTCATTATGACAGCCTAAACATCTTGGTGCCCATGAGGTATGACAGGCACTACAACTTAAATTATCATGAGCATCTCCCCGGGTACAGATCTCTGCCGGTGCATTTAAGGGATGAATTTTACCTGTATTT
>JAOZKQ010000273.1 GCA_029935275.1 Bacteroidales bacterium
TATGGTTTTGGATAGTGAAGTACCTTCAGGCACACTGGCAAGTGATTACTTCAAGATTAGTAAAGAAACTGTTTATGAGATTGGCCTTACACCCAACCGGATTGACGGAGCCTCCCACTATGGAGTAGCCCGTGACCTGGCAGCTTATCTCAATCAGTCTGTAAAGACAAAAGCCCAGCTGCCTTCAATTAAATCCTTTAAAGTTGATAATGAGGATCTGGTAATTCCTGTTCAAATTGAAAACGAGGAAGCCTGCCAACGATATACCGGAGTCACCCTTAAAAATCTAAAAACCGGCCCATCCCCTGAATGGCTTCAAAACAAGCTTAAATCTATAGGGATTACCCCTATAAATAATATTGTAGATATCACTAACTTTGTATTACAGGAAACCGGTCAACCCCTACATGCCTTTGATGCAGACAAAATCAACGGTAAAAAAATAATAGTTAAAACACTAAAAGAAGGAAGTAAATTCATTAGCCTTGATGGTGAGGGAAGAACCTTATCAGACAAAGATTTGATGATTTGTGACGAAAAAGAAGGAATGTGTATTGCCGGTGTATTTGGAGGAATTGAATCAGGAGTAAGTGACAGCACTACATCAATTTTTCTTGAAAGTGCTCGCTTTGACCCGGTTTATATTCGTAAAACTTCCCGACGTCACTTACTAAATACTGATGCATCCTTTCGTTTTGAACGTGGCTCAGATCCGGAAATGTGTATTTATGCATTGAAAAGAGCAGCCCTTCTGATAAAAGAAATAACCGGGGCTAAAATCAGCTCACCTGTTCAGGATATATATCCAAAACCATTTGAACCGGTAATTATTGAGCTTTCCTACAATCATCTTGACCGGCTTATTGGTAATTCCATTCCAAAAAATAAAACACAAGCTATTCTGAACTCCCTGGATTTTAAAATCCTTAATGATACAGCCGATACGCTTTTACTAAAAGTTCCACTTTACCGGGTTGATGTGACCAGAGAGGCCGATGTAATTGAAGAGATTTTAAGAATTTACGGATACAATCAGATAGATATTAATCAACAAAGTAGAAATTCAGTTAACCATTTTGACAAGCCCGATAAAGAAAAAGTAGTGAATCAGATTGCTGATCTCTTAACATCCAATGGCTTTTTTGAGATCATGGCAAATTCCTTAAGTAAAGACAGTTATTATGAAAAAAATACTGCTTTTGACGAGAAATTATCGGTAAAGCTCTATAATCCTTTAAGCCAGGACCTGAATGTAATGAGACAGAGCCTCATTTTTGGAGGGCTCGAAGCCATAGCATATAATATTAACCGAAAAAGAGCTAAGCTGAAATTCTTTGAGTTTGGCACTTGCTATAAACTTAAAAATAAAGAAAAAGGAGTTGATTCTACTAATAATTTTAAAGAAGAACAAAAACTTGCTTTACTGGTAACAGGAAGTATAGAAGAAGAATCCTGGAACCTAAAAGCAAAGGAAGCAGACTTCTATTTCCTTAAAGGAATCATTAGCAGGATACTTCAGAGAGCAGGAATTAATGAAAGAAACCTTATAGTTTCTGAACAAACCAGTGATATTTATAGCGAAGCTTTAAAATATTCCATCAATGGTAAAGAGCTGGTTCAATTTGGTACTGTTTCAAAAGCCACACTAAACCAGTTAGAAATTAAACAAACTGTTTATTTTGCTGAATTTTCATTCCGCACAATCCTGGACAATATAAAAAAGACCAAAATCCAATTCAGCCCACTTCCCAGGTATCCTGAAGTAAAAAGGGACCTGTCTCTTCTTTTGGATCAGGGCGTTAGTTTTGAACAGATTAGTGAACTGGCCTATAATACTGAAAAGAGGCTATTAAAAAATGTCAGAATATTTGATGTTTACAAAGGCGAGAAAATCAGTAATAACAAAAAGTCATATGCTGTTAACTTCACTATCCAGGATAATGAGAGAACACTAACAGATAAGCAAATAGATAAAATTATGCGCAATCTTATCCAGGCCTTCACCACAAAACTTGGAGCTGAAATACGGTAAATTGTTTCTTTAATGACCCGAATAGAAATAAAACAAGTTGATATTACAAGCCTGAAGGTTGATGCTATTGTAAATGCAGCAAACAACAGTCTTCTTGGCGGTGGTGGTGTTGATGGAGCAATCCACAGAGCTGCAGGCCCTGAGCTATTAGAGGAATGTCGTAAGCTGGATGGTTGTAAAACAGGAAATGCTAAAATTACAAAAGCCTACAACCTTCCTTCCAGATTTGTTATTCATACAGTAGGGCCAGTTTGGCATGGAGGTCACAGGAATGAAGAAGCATTGCTTGCCTCGGCGTATAAAAATAGTTTGTCCCTTGCTTTGCAGCACGGATTAAAGACAATTGCTTTTCCTAATATCAGTACAGGAGTTTATGGATTTCCTAAAGAAAAAGCCGCAAAGATTGCCATTCATGAAGTTAATATTTTCTTGCATGAAAACCCGGAATTTGAGAAGATAATTTTCGCCATATTTGACAAAGATAATTTGCTAATTTACGAAAGGCTTATTCATTTTGCTCAGTGAACCTATGCTAAAAAAGTCCTTTAAGTCTGCTCACAAGTATCTGTTACTGGTAAAATTTAGTCATACCATATTTGCAATGCCATTTGCCTTTATAGGTTTTTTCCTGGCAATTGATTCAAACAATACCGATCTGAGCTGGAGGCTCTTATTACTGATTACTTTATGCATGGTTTTTGCAAGGAATGCTGCAATGGCATTTAACAGATATGCTGATAAAGAAATTGATATAAAAAACCCCCGAACTGCCATCAGAGAGATCCCTGCCGGCATAATTAAACCTAAATCAGCTTTGCAGTTCACAATAATAAACTCACTATTGTTTATTCTTACCACATGGTTTATTAACCCTTTAAGCTTTCATCTTTCTCCTGTCGCCCTTTTTATAATTTTAGGCTACAGTTTTACCAAAAAATTCACATCCCTGTGCCATTTTGTGCTGGGGCTGGGATTGTCACTTGCTCCTATTGGGGCATACATTTCAGTAACAGGAAAATTTGATTTAATTCCCCTCATGTTTTCTATGGTAGTTTTGTTTTGGGTAAGTGGTTTTGATATAATTTATGCCCTGCAGGATGAGGAGTTTGATAAACAGGAAAACCTCAAATCCATACCAGTAATATTGGGAAAAAGAAAAGCACTCAACTTATCAGCAATTTTACACAGCATTTCCTCTATTTTTGTAATTCTTCCCGGTATCCTGGGAGACTTTAGCATTTTATATTGGCCAGGAGCTTTCATTTTCATTTCCCTTTTAATTTATCAGCATTCGTTAGTTAAACCATCTGACTTAAGTAAAATAAATATTGCATTTTTCACCACCAATGGCATTGCCAGTATTTTATTTGCCATTTTTACTATTGGTAGCCTTTATCTTTAATGAATTTATTCTAATTTTATTGAACCAGTTTTTGGAGGTAAACAAAAATTATTTGAAGGCATGAAGCATATTGACAGGTTCCTCTTTTTAATTTTAGTTATTCTGCTAAGTTGGTTGTTTCACAGAAATGAAATCAATGAGTTCCCCTCATTTGTACATGCCTGGAGTCAGTCTGATCATTATGCACTGGCCATAGGCTTTTTAAAAAACCATTTTGATTTTTTCCATCCTGTAACTTACAACCTCAATCCTCAGTTCCCGGGTAATTTCCAACAAATCAATGCATCCGGGATTAGCTCAGCTGACTTCCCAATCCATCATTTTGTGGTAGCATTGATCATGAAAGTATCCGGAAGTACAAGCCCATGGTGCTTCCGATTATATGTGCTCTTATACAGTATAGCAGGACTATTTTTTCTTTACAAACTGAGTTATTTATTAATAAAGAACCGGAAACTTTCAATATTTGTTGTCATATTCGCATCTACTTCCCCTGTTTTTGTTTATTACCAGGCTGGATTTATTCCCAGCATTCCATCTCTTTCAAAT
>JAOZKQ010000702.1 GCA_029935275.1 Bacteroidales bacterium
CTGAGAGCATGGACAGGCTTGATTACCTGATTCATTGTCTGAAGCAAGAGGGTATTTATGTATATATGGATCTGTTAACCTACAGGCGCTTTAAAAAAGGAGATGGGGTTGAAGTAGCTGATCAGCTGAAAGATGCAGCAAAGCCTTATAGTACCTTTAACCGGAAGCTGATAGAGTTGCAGAAAAAGTTCAATCATGATTTATGGACACATGTAAACCCTTATACAAAGCTGGCATATAAGGATGATCCTGTAATTGTGCTCGTTGAGGTTACCAATGAGAATGACCTGTTTTCACAGAATGTAACGCTGGAGCCGTATAGGACAGAACTGGAAGTACTATACAGACAGTGGGCATCAGAGAAAAAAATAAAGCCTGGAAAAGAGAATGTGGAATTTGATCGTAGTGATAAAAATATCCAGCTCTTTTTTGTGGATCTTACCAAAGCGTACTATAGGGAGATGATGCAGCATATGCGGGAGATTGGAGTGAGAATACCCATAGCCGGAACCAACTGGACCAGGAGTACAGCACATTTAGCAGCCCAGATGGAAGGTGATTTCACTGATTCCCATGCCTATTTCTACAATTTCGGATTATGGCGTGATGGCAGCAAACGTTTTATGAACGATCCAATGACAGGCAGCAGGAACAATATGATCCCTGCACTGGCTTATTACAGGGTACAGGATAAACCTTTCTTTGTCTCAGAATGGGATAATGTCTGGCCCAACGAATGGAGGGCGGAAAGCTCTGTTCTCCTGGCAGCTGTAGGTGCGATGCAGGGTTGGGGAGGATTTGCCATACATACTTACAGATATACTTTGGATGAGGATATAGATATGATAGCCAAGCCTATTACGGCAGATGCCATGAATGGTGTCTATTACAGGGGAGGGAGCTTTGATACTTTCAATGACCCTGCAAAGTTTGGTTTATTTTATCATGCTGCGCTTATTTTCAGGAGAGGTGATGTAAAGTCCGCTGAAAAAACCATGAATATTAAACCGGTAAATATCCATACGCATTCCAGATCATCCTGGGCCTTAATTGCAGAAAAACACAGGGTTGAAACTGTATT
>JAOZKQ010000274.1 GCA_029935275.1 Bacteroidales bacterium
CCTTTGATTACCGAATTCATCAACCAGTTTACAATCAATAGAAATATATTCTGGTGCTTCCTTCTCACATCCAATGGAAATAGTCAGAATAAATATTAGTATTCCTAATATACGGTGGTGTTTATTCATTTCACTCTAATGGCACACAACGGTTTGCCAATATGAGGAGGCTGGATTTTCGAAGCCACTAACTTATCAGCCCGTTAAAATTTTGATTAAATGCACTAACTTTTCGAAACCACTGCCCCCCAGCTTATTTATATTGGCTGTGTGTGCCCAGCATGAGCTGATGCACCCACTCGGAAGCTCAGAATAAATTCTAAAAATACAAATTTATTTACTTGAATTTGCAGAGATGGGTGTATAATTATTTTCCAGAGGCATCGCCGTCGGCAAGCCTTTGGCGTCCGATGGGTGTAAGTCTCCCGAACCAAGTTCGGGACAGGCTCTTACGGGCGGGGGTAACGCTTCGAACCGTTAGTAAGTCGCAAGGCTTCGGCGTAAGCTCAGCCGAACGGTGGTTTACCGCGAGGTATGCAATGAAGGAAGCGAGACTACAAACTCCGGTACTGACCCTTCGACATTGCTCAGGGCCGGCTGAACAGAAACTGGATATGAGGCTTAATAAACCGGATAAGCAAGCACATCATTGTGACGTCCAAAACCCGCAAGGGAAGTGTTTATTAAGTAGATTGGCTTCGCCGAGCTAAAGGTTCAGCAGCGATTGGAGGAAGCCCGCCTGACCGCCCGTCTGGATGAACCATTCAGACAGGGATGGATCCATTCATCCGGGCAGGCGTAGTTCCATACTGAAAACGAAGATATTAAAAAAGGAAAGATGATGCAATTTGCAATTGAAGCATGAAATAGATTATCTGAAGGGGGTTTTTCCGGTAGTGACGGAAGAGTTAATGATCTTTATAACTTATTTATAAACAGCAAATGACTACACTTTGTAAAAACAAATTGGTTTATATTATGCCAACAACAAATCTATTAAAGGAACATTCATTCCTATGAAATAAATCAGATCAATTTTTGAGAATTTTGTTAAGATATATTGTACCCAAAGCTCTGATCTTTAGTACGTGAACAGAATTTTCTCCAAAGGTCATATCCATAAGATCAATGAATTTCTTTACTCGATTAGCAGGTAGAAATATCTGTATTGTACCTGCAAAACCTCCTCCATGAACCCTGCACGCACCTTCATTTATTTCAGCAATGTAGTTCTCTGACAGCGCCAGTGCCAATGCGACTCCCTGCTCATGTGTATTTCTTGCTGTATATATATTTTGTAGCCTTTTGTAGGAAGAATTACCTGAATCTTTTACCAGATCAAGAAACAGTTTAAAGTTGTCATTTTCCAAAGCTTTAACCTGGTCCACAACCCTTTCATTATCTTCGATGAAATGTAAAGACCTGAGTAGAGCCCGGTCACCTGCTTTCATTCTAAGATTTTTAACGTTGGAAATCAAGTCCTCCAATGTTATTCCCCGACAAACCTCCTGGCCAAAAAACTGTGCAACTGACTTCATATCAGCCGGAATAGAAGCATAATCATCTGTAAGGTCGGCATGGGTCCCTCCGGTATCTACGACCAGAATTTTATAGTTCTGGGCATCGAAGTTAAAGTCGACTTTCTTAATTACCGGGTCCCCCGGATTTTTAAAATCTATGGTGATAATTCCTCCCATAGCACATGCCACCTGGTCCATTAATCCACATGGTTTCCCAAAGTATTTGTTCTCAGCATATTGTCCGATAATGGCGATTACTTCAGGTGGAATTGAACCATTGTTAAAGAAAGTATTGAAAATAGTACCAATCAGAACCTCCATTGAGGCAGAAGAACTCAGTCCTGATCCAATCATTACATCACTTGTCATACAAGCATCAAATCCTCCGATATGATACCCCAGTTGTTTTAACCTTGCTGCGATGCCCCTGATCAAAGATGTAGTAGTTCCCTTTTCTTTTTCATCTACTTCAAGATTCTTCAAATCAATCAGAAAAGGTTCTTTATAACCTTCTGAATAAATGCTTATTCGATCTTCTTGATTTTTTGCTGCAACAGCTATGGAATCCAGGTTTATACTGCCAGCAATTACCCGACCATGATTATGATCAGTATGGTTTCCTCCAATTTCAGTTCTTCCCGGGGTACTGAAAAAATGTAATTCCCGATTATCAAATTTGCTGGTAAAATCCTCCATCAGAGTATTATATCTTGCAAATTGTGTTTCCACTGTTATTGATTCTTGACCGTAAATTTGAATAAGAACTGATTTAAATTTTTGTATGTCCATGTTCAATTATTTTTATTTGTAACTACCAACATATGATTGTTTCTTAATGACTGATTTTTATAGTGAACTTCTGACAATTCCTTTAAACGCTGTGTAAATAATCTTCAAGATTAAAACTTTCCATAAATTCCTTTTTTTGAGAGGATAAAGCTGCTTGTAAATAAGTGGACTTTATTCTAGTAATACACTAGATCTTATTGATTCAGGTAACTTTTCATTTCCTCAGGAGATTTATAATTCGGTTCCCTGTTTTCCATAAGCGCTTTATGTATTTCAAATGTTACCTGATTCCAATCTTTGGCTTCCCGCCACCAGGGTTCAGTCAGATTACTTTCCCAATGTTCAAGAGATTGAACCATTTTATTAAATTGTTCTTTATTTTCTATAGAATGATCTAAGGTTTCACCCAGGTCATCTTCTAAATTGTAAAGCCGATATCCATAATTATCCAAGCGAATTAATTTCCAGTTATTTTCGCGTGTGGCAGCCATTCCCTCTTTTCTCCAGAATAGTTGGTTGTGGGGCGCACTGCTGTTATCTCCTGTAAGGTGTGGAATAAGATTTACGCCATCTAAAGGTTTACCAGAGGTCTCTGTTATGCCTGCAGCAGCCATTGATGTTGCGAAAATATCTAGTGCAGAAGTTAATTCATCGTATCTTTTACCACCTTCTAATTTTTCGGGCCAAACAACTAAATAAGGTACGCGATGGCCACCTTCAAATTTATTGCCTTTCCATCCTTTTAATGGCAAACATGATGATTGATTATTTGCAGCACCACCGTTATCACTCAAAAAGAAAATCAGGGTGTTTTTATAAAGTCCTTCAGCTTTTAACCTGGCAACTACTTTTCCCACTGCTTCATCCATCGACCAGGTCATTGCAGCTAATTCCTTTCGTGGATGATCCTTAAATTTGTCAAGAACATCCTTTCGGGCCTGCATCGGGGTATGCACTGCATTAAAAGACAAAAAAATAAAAAATGGATTTTTTCTGTTTTTGGTTATAAATTCAATCGTTCTATTTCCAAGTTCATCAGTGAGGTAACCGTCAAACTTTACATGTTTACCATTATGTTGAATCTCGTGTGGATTACCGGGAATATCATTATCGCTACCATAAAAATAGGAACGGTGCCCTTCCAGGAATCCCCAGAATTCGTCAAAACCTCTTTTATTTGGATGGAAGGGAGCTGATTCGCCAAGATGCCATTTACCAAACACAGCAGTTTTATAACCGGCACTTTTCATCACATCTCCAATTGTTACTTCGGTTATGTCCATTCCTAAATTATGAGGAGGAATATTACACTCATGACCAAATTGCTGTTGGTATCGCCCCGTTAACAGCCCCGCTCTAGACGGGCTGCAAACTGTTGCCGAAACATGGGCATCAGTAAAAATTATTCCGTCCTTTGCAAGATTATCTAAATGAGGCGTTGGAATTTCATCGCTTCCCATAAAACCAAAATCGGCGTAACCTGCATCATCGGCTAATATTAAAATGATATTGGGTTTAATTTGCTTTACCTCCTTTTTTAATGGAGTACATGCTACAGTCCAAAATACTATTGCTAAAACTATGAGGATTTTATAATTAATCTTTATCATTTTATTGGGTTGATTATTGCTACTATCATACGTAAATAACTTAGTTTATTGTT
>JAOZKQ010000703.1 GCA_029935275.1 Bacteroidales bacterium
TCATCCCGTTCTTTCCATGAATAATCAATGTCAAAGTCGGGGGGGCTGGTACGACTGGGGTTGATGAATCGTTCAAAATAAAGATCCAGCTCAATAGGGTCCACATCGGTTATTTTCAGGCAATAAGCAACAATTGAGTTAGCCCCGCTTCCACGACCTACATGGTAAAAACCTCTGGACATGGAATAACGGATGATATCCCAGGTGATCAGAAAGTATGAGGAAAACCCCATCTGGTCAATTATATTCAGTTCATGCCGGATCCTTTTCAAGGCTATTTTGTTTTCTTTATCATAACGATAAGAAAGACCATCCATAGTCAGTTTTTCCAGAAGCAATTTATCATCATGCACATTTCCGGTAAAGGTTTTTTTGTTTTTGTAGCTTTTTGTATCAAACTGAATAGTACAGCTTTGCATGATTTTTTCAGTATTGTATATCATTCCGGGGAAATTGGAGCATTGATCTGCTAACTGGCCAGGTGAGTAAAATATTTCGTCTTCTTCGGCTAAGTTGGATGGCTGTAATTGGCTTAGCAGGATATTATGATCGATGGCCCTTAGATGTTTGTGCAAAACGTACCCGTCATTATTGAAAAAACTTACCGGTTGAAAAAGAATCAGTTTTGGCTGAACGGATTGGGCGTCAGAGAAAATTATACTCTTTAGTTTCTTAATACTTAGTCCGATAAATTCATATGGCTTTAATTTTTCAGATGGATGGCCTGAGAAGGGATAAATGACAAAAACATGCTCAAATTCCGGGGCAGCATGGGGGAGGGGAGCTTTTGTAAGATTATGTTTGCTAAGAAACTCATTCAATTCCCGAAAACCTTGATTGTTTTTGGCAATACCAGTGAATAGATGTTGGTCGCCATTTCGGAATTCGATACCTGCTACCGGAAGGATACCTTCTTTTTTACAGGCTTTCACAAAATCAGGAATCCCCATGCTCGTATTGATATCGGTAAGGGCAAGTGTTTTTATATTTAATTCTTTTGCCCTTTCCACCAATTCTTCCGGTGACATTGTCCCGTAGCGCAAACTATAATATGAATGAACATTCAGATACATAATTA
>JAOZKQ010000275.1 GCA_029935275.1 Bacteroidales bacterium
AGAAACACTTCATACCATGAAACACAATTTACAGTATCTGTTGATCTTTTAGATGAACATTTAAGTTCTGGTATTTCTGCAAGTGACAGGGCACTTACTATTAAAGCACTGGTCGATCCTAAAACCAAACCTTCTGATCTTGGTAGGCCCGGACACATTTTCCCTCTAAAAGCAAAATCCAGAGGAGTTCTCAGACGCGCCGGACATACGGAAGCATCTGTGGACCTAACCCGATTGGCAGGCTTAAAACCCGGAGGGGCACTGGTAGAGATAATGAATGAAGACGGAACCATGGCACGTCTTCCTGCACTATTCAAGGTAGCAAAGAAGTTTAACCTTAAAATCATTTCCATTCGCGACCTTATTTCATACAACCTGCTACAAGAAAGCATTATTGAGAAAGGTGTGGAAGTTAAATTACCTACAGAATTTGGTAATTTTAACCTTATCCCATTCCTGCAACTTTCAAATGGGATGGAACACATTGCACTGATAAAAGGCAGCTGGAAGAAAGATGACTCTGTTTTAGTCAGGGTACATTCATCCTGCATTACAGGAGATATATTCGGTTCTTTGCGATGCGATTGTGGAATTCAGCTTCATGAAGCAATGAAAAAAATTGAAAAAGAAGGACAGGGTGTAATTTTATATATGAATCAGGAAGGCAGAGGGATTGGCCTGTTTAATAAAATGAAAGCCTACAAACTTCAGGAAGAAGGCATGGATACCATTCAGGCAAACATTGAGCTTGGTTTCAATGCAGATGAAAGAGACTATGGTGTGGGAGCAAATATTCTCAGGGAACTCGGACTTGGGAAAATTCGATTAATGACTAACAACCCTGTTAAAAGAGCAGGCCTGGAAGGATATGGTTTGAAAATTGTTGAAAATGTAAAAATAGAAGCAGCTCCAAACCCTCATAATGAATTTTACCTTCAAACCAAAAAATCTAAAATGGGCCATTTTCTTGAATTGGTAAAGCCTCTTAAATTGGATGAATGATTTTTCTGAATAAAAGATTTTATTAATCTATGAATAAAAATGATTTCCGGATTGCTTTTATGGGTACTCCTGAGTTTGCCCTTGAATCACTAAAAAAGATTATAGAAGAAAATTTTCAGGTGGTTTGTGTTGTAACTGCCACTGATAAACCGGCAGGAAGAGGGAAAAAAATTAGTGAATCAGCCATTAAAAAATTTGCAATTCAAAATAACATTCCGGTTTTACAACCCCCAAACCTAAAGGATATTGAATTTATCAATGATCTTAATAGTTTTCATGCCCACTTGAATGTAGTTGTAGCTTTCAGAATGTTACCTGAGGCTGTATGGGCCATGCCACCTGACGGCACAATCAATCTTCATGCTTCGCTTCTTCCGGATTATCGTGGGGCCGCACCCATTAATCGGGTTATTATAAATGGTGAAAAGAAAACCGGATTGAGTACTTTCTTTATTGAGAAAGACATTGATACAGGTAAAATAATCCTTCAGAAAGAAATACAAATTCCTGCTCACATGAATGCAGGGGAACTGCATGACACCCTGATGGTTGAAGGAGCAACACTACTTATTAAAACCATTGTACTCATTATTTCAGGTAATGTTTCACCCAAACCCCAATCACATGTAAAAGTACCTAAAACTGCACCTAAAATACACTCTGAGGATTGCAAAATCCCATGGAATAAAAATGCTAATACCATTTATAATCATATCCGCGGATTATCTCCCTTTCCCGGGGCATGGACAGAGGTAGTAATTCAGGGAAGGGAAATTATAAAAGTAAAAATATTTGAGACTACAGTCATTTCAGAAGTACATAAAATCAAAGTGGGATCTATAATAAGTGATAACAAAACCTATTTAAAAGTAGCCGTTGACGGGGGATTTCTGTTTATAAATGAACTTCAGGTTCCCGGAAAAAAAAGGATGGGTATCAAAGATTTCTTATTGGGAAATTCACCAAATCAATGGAAAATTGATATAGAAGATAATAATTAACAGGGAAACATTATTCAATGCCAAATTTTATCTTTCCAATTATTATCATTGGGGTATGAATGATCTGCATAGAAGGAAATAAAAAATAATTAATGTTTACTCCTCAACCATATTTTCTGACCAGGTTCCGGTTCCTGCCCTTTCTCCATTCCATTTAGCTGATATAATTTAGATAGTTTTATTCCATGTCTTTGCGAGATTATCCACATGGTTTCATTTTCTTTAACTAAATGATATTTTATTTGAGATGCCCCCTGCTTACGCTTCGGTTGTAAAAAGACAATCCAGCCGGTTTTCAGTTCAGCATTTTTATCCAGGTCATTGAATTGCAATAATTCCCATTTCATTATACCATATTTCTTCTTCAAACTATTAAAAGTATCCCCCTGTCGAATAATTATGAAATCAAGTTTATTTATCTGACCAATTCTGCCAGTACCAAAATTAACTGTAAAATCTTCCGGGTCCACAACTTCTTCCTCACTAAAAACACTTTGTGTTTCATCAACAACAATTTCTACCGGGGCAGGCTCAGGTTCCGGTTTAGCAGTTTTCTTAGGTGCTTTTTTCCCATTATCATAATCCGTCAAATTATAATCCTGAATAATCTGAATAAGTAAATGGGCATAATGGGGGTTAGTTGCATATCCTGCTTTTTTAAGGCCCTTTGACCAGCCCTTATAATCAGAAGGTTTCAATTCAAATAAAGAAGCATACCTCCCTTTACCAGTTAAAAAATCAGAGTGATCCCTATAAGAATCCTGCACAGAATTATATTTCCTAAAACACTCATTCTTTTTGTCATCATCATGCCTTATTGTTTTTCCCTGCCAGTTCTTATGGCATTTTATCCCAAAATGATTATTTGCCTCTCTTGCCAATGTACTATTCCCGTTTCCGGATTCCAGAACGGCCTGTGCAAGAGTAATGCTTGCCGGTATTCCGGTTCTCTCCATCTCAAGTATAGCCAGGTCACTGTACTGATCTATATATTCTTGCCGTGTACTGCTTGTAGTTTTCTTAACAGAAACATTTTTTGTTGTTTTGCATGATTCAGCTATAAAAAGAATGATAACTGCCAAAAAAAGTCTAATACTCCATGAATAGATAATCTTTCTTGCTCCTTTTGTGGACATATATAGATTGTTAAGCCTGTTTTTAATTAATTTGCAAAGATGAAACTAATTCTGAATTCAAAAAAATGAAAATAAGTTTTATCAGACATAAAATTTTTATTTATGTTCGTTTCATCTTTTTTAGTTAAATTTACTCTTCTTAATTATTTTTAAAATGAAAACGTTAAAATATAACACAATAGTACATGAGTATTCAGATTTATCAGAATTAAATGAAATGGATATCCGTTTGGTAAATAAAGCTAAAGAGGCGGCAGAAAAGTCCTATTCCCCTTATTCAGGTTTTAAAGTAGGGGCCTCTGTTCTTCTGGATAATGAAGAAATAATTTGTGGAAACAACCAGGAGAACTCAGCATATCCTTCAGGACTATGTGCTGAAAGAGTAGCTATCTTCTATGCAAATGCAAACTTCCCTGATAATCATATTTTAGCTATGGCAATAGTTGCCAAAGGCAATAATAAGTTCACTCCTGAGCCGGTTTATCCATGTGGATCCTGCCGCCAGGTAATGTATGAAACAGAACTCAGGTTTAAGACCCCCATTAAACTGATACTGGCCGGAGATAAAAAAATCCATCTTTTAGATAATGCAAGTCAATTACTTCCTCATGGATTTGACAAGCATCTGTTAAATAAAGGGGACCTCTAATAATTACTTCGCATCAAGATTGTCAGTGTTTTTCATAGACGATTTCCGCCATCTGGCGGATGAAGAACTATCGGGATCCGTCAGCTGACGGATTAAGAAGAATATGAATCCCGATAATTATCAGCGATTTTATTACTATGAAAAATTTTAGTATTTAATTTGCTCACATACCTAATA
>JAOZKQ010000034.1 GCA_029935275.1 Bacteroidales bacterium
TTTGGTATTGGAAATGACTTTAGTCAGGGAAGCCAGGTAAAATATGTACTGAGTAGCTGGTCAGAAGATGAAGAAAAGGAACTTCCGTATAAAATAAAAACTGCTATTGAAATAATCCAATCCTTTGGATTTCATGGTATTGACCGAACAATGAATAGTTTCAACAAAAAATAATTTGAACCTTTAATTACAATCCTAATATTATTTCTTCAACCGGTGGAAAAACAAGTAAGAATAGATAAATGGTTATGGGCAGTAAGAATCTTCAAAACCAGAAGCCTTGCAGCTGAAGCTTGTAAAAAACGGAGGATTATAGTCAATGGTGTTATTGCAAAGTCAAGTAAGGTAATAAAAAAAGATGATGTAATTCTTGTAACTAAAACACCTGTTACCTATAAATACCTGGTAAAAGAATTAATTGAAAAACGAATTTCAGCAAAGCTGGTCACCAATTACATCGAAAACCAAACTACTGAGATAGAACTGGAAAAACTAAGCCGCCCCAAACTCCCTAATTTTGCAAACCGGGAAAGAGGTTCAGGACGACCTACCAAGAAGGAAAGGAGAACCCTGGATAGGCTAAAAACTAATCTTTGAGAAACAAATACGGTTATGATAATTGCAAAAGAAAAGCGGAGTGAAAATATTATTGAGTATTTGCTATATATGTATCAGATTGAAGATATTATCAGGGCAAGTAACTTCGACCTTACCCTTATAAACAGTTCAATTGTTCAAAATTATGATCAACCAGAAGATGTTAAACTTGAAATATTACAATGGTATGAAGATCATATTAATTTCTTGAAAACTGAAGGAAAGCAAAAGGGAGGGCATCTGGTTTATCTTGAAAATATTGCCAATGATTTACAGGAATTGCATTTCAGATTATTGAATATAAACACTGAAGAAGAATACAAAGAGCTCTATGATAAAGCAAGCCCCTCAATTCAGATTCTGAAGTCAAAAAATCAAGGCCACCAGGATCACGAAATAAACCTATCTCTAAATGGCCTGTATGGCTATTTATTACTAAAATTACGCAAAAAGCATATCTCCCGGGAAACAAAGGATTCGATAATTGACATTAGTCAAATGCTGGCATTTATTGCAAGTAAATTTCAAAAAATTGAAACAGGGAAAGATGAGCTCATATAACAAGCTTCTTGAAAAATTATACTCATCTGTGTATTAATAACTTATACTAAACATTGGCATTCTTTTTTGGAAAACCGGATAAAAATTACTACTTATACTTTTCTTTTTCAGTGTTTAATTAACATTTTAACCAATGCTAGAAACCTTAGAATCCCTTGACAGAGTCAATTTAAACTTCAGCCAGAACGGTTTGTTTATTTTGAATATTACCCTTGCTTTTGTAATGTTTGGGGTAGCTTTGGAGATAAAACCTGACCATTTTAGAAAGTTATTACAAAATCCAAGGTCTGTATTTGTTGGTGTCTTTTCTCAGTTTCTTTTACTTCCATTCCTTACATTTCTTTTGGTAGTCATTTTCAGGAGCTACATAACTCCTACCATTGGTCTGGGGATGATTCTTATAGCTGCCTGTCCTGGTGGAAATATTTCAAATTTCATCTCCTCACTTGCGAAGGGAAACCTTGCATTATCAGTAAGTTTAACAGCCATTGCCACTTTAGCTGCCATCTTTATGACACCTCTGAATTTCTCTATTTGGGGTAAGTGGTTTGCCAATATTTATTCCAAGACCGACTCGAGCGAACTGGTCAGACATCTTCAAATTGATGTCGGCCAAATGTTTTTAACAGTTTTTATTCTATTAGGTATCCCTTTAATTTCAGGAATACTTTTTAATACTAAGATGCCCAAACTCACTGAAAAGATATTGGTCCCGATAAAAAGAATTTCACTCTTAATTTTTTCTGCCCTGGTTATAATATTGTTAGCTGCTAATTTCGGTGATTTTCTTAAATACATAAAGTACATTTTCATTATCGTACTACTTCATAATTTTGTAGCACTCTTTGGTGGTTATTTGATTGCGTTAGCATTTAAAAGACCCAGAATAGACAGAAGAACAATTTCAATTGAAACAGGGATACAAAATTCAGGATTGGCATTGGTATTAATTTTCAATCCAAAAATATTCCCACCTGATTTATCGATTGGGGGAATGGCTTTCATTGCCGCATGGTGGGGAATCTGGCATATTCTTGCAGGCATTATCATTGGTGGAATTTGGTCAGGGTTCACCTTAAAGGCTAAAAAGAAAGCTAAAACAAACTAAACACTAATTTTATAACTATTACTAGATGGATATTAGTAAGATTGAAAAAAAGACATTTGGCTATTCTTTTTTAAGAACATGGATTGTTCGTTTTTGGCATAATAAAATTTATTATAAAAAAATTATTGTTTCTAATGCAGAAAATGTGCCCAGGAACAGCCATTTGATTTTTACTCCAAATCACCAGAATGCCTTAATGGATCCCCTGGCACTAATCTCCGCAGTTAAAACGGAACCCGTTTTTGTTGCCAGATCAGATATATTTAAGAAACCCTTAGTTGCAAAATTTTTAATCCTTATTAAGATTTTGCCTATTTATAGGATCAGGGATGGCTACAGTTCACTTAAAAAGAATAATGAAGTATTTACCAAAACTATTGATATAATTGAAAATAAAAACGGATTATGTGTCCTACCCGAAGGAAATCACGAGGGGCATCGCCGGCTTAGACCATTTAAAAAAGGCTTCGCCAGAATTGCTTTTCAAACAGAAGAAGCTAATGATTTTAAAATGGATATTAAGATTGTTCCGGTAGGCCTGGACTATAGCAGTTACGAAAAGTGCCGCAGTGTTTTGTTTATCAATTTTGGAAAACCCCTTCCCGTATCTGACTTTTATGAAATTTATAAAAAAAATAATGTTAAAGGAATAAATGCTCTCAAAGATGAACTTTCCAAGCATCTGAAGCCCCTAATGGTTAACATTGAGAGTGTGGAGTTCTATTCATTGTATGATGAATTAAGGGAAATTTACAAAACACATATGTGCCAAAGGCTGTCACTTCCAAATAGTGAACAACCCTATAAATTAAAAGCTGATCAGGAGTTAATCCATATCCTTGAAAAATACGAAAAAGACCACAAGGATAAAATGACTGGATTCCAGGACACTGTGCTTAATTATAAAAGCAGACTTGAAAAACTAAATATGGACTATGAGCTAATTCAAAATGGCCCTCCTTCTATCATTTCACTATTATTCAGATCTTTAATGCTTCTAATTCTTTCTCCTGTATTTATTTATGGATTGATTCATAATTATTTGGTGTATAAAATTCCACTTTTGGTAATTAAGAAAATTAAGGACAAACAATTCCATAGCTCATTTAAAGTTATTATATCTATATTTGTTACAACATTTCTGCATATTATTTTTACTCTTCTTTTTTGGATATTCACTTCCTCCCTGAAACTAACTGCCATTTATTATGTAAGTTTACCTCTTTCCGGAATGTTTGCATGGTGGTACCATGTCCAATTCAAAAATCTTAAAATGTATTGGCGTTATTTTTCTTATAAACGAAGGAATAATTCCTTACTAAAGGAAACAATCAGTTTATATCAAAATATTATTGATACCACCAATCAAATAGTAGATCAATATTCCTAAAATTTGACATTATTTATATTCTTTCTGTTAGTTTTCTTTCTACCTTTGTGCGCTTATTCAATTTTTAAAAAAATTGTATTGGATTTTACTTAATATCCATGCTAAAAACAAAAAAGTAATTTTACACAGATTTATAAAATCAGATCTATGAAAAGAGTATTAGTTGCTACCAGCGGGGGAGACTGTCCAGGACTGAATGCCGTTATCAGAGCAATTGTAAAAAGGGCTGCCAGGGAAAAAGACTGGGAGATTATCGGCAGTATTCAAGCCTATGATGGCTTATTACGTGAGCCAACAGAAATTGTTATATTAGATGAGAAGGCAGTTTCAGGAATTCATGTGCAAGGTGGTACAATAATCGGAACCACAAATAAAGGAGGTCCGTTTGCATGGCCTATAAGAAATAATGACGGCTCATGGGAGTATGTTGACAGATCAGATGAAATGATTCGCAAACTTCAATATATGGGTGTTGATGCCGTTATTAGCATTGGTGGCGAAGGTTCCCTGCAAATATCAGAAAGACTTTTTAATAAAGGCCTTAATATCATTGGAGTGCCTAAGACTATTGATAACGACCTGTCAATGACAGATTTCACTTTTGGATATCAGACAGCAGTTCAAATTGCTACGGAATCGGTTGACAAACTGGTCACTACTGCACACAGTCATAACAGGATACTGATATTGGAAGTAATGGGCAGATATGCCGGATGGATTGCACTTAGTGCTGCAATTGCCGGTGGTGCCGAGGTTTGCCTTATCCCGGAAATTCCATATGACATAAATAAAGTGGTTGAAAAACTTGAAACAAGGTTTTCAAGAGGGAGAGGATTTGCAAACATCGTGATTTCTGAAGGTGCCAAACCTATTGGAGGAGATGTTGCCGGAGAAATAAGTACAGAGATAGGCTATGGAAATCTTCGCTTAATGGGAGCTGCTGCCAGATTAATGAAAGAAATAGAAGCTACTGGTTTTGAAGCTGATATGCGCGAAACAGTTTTGGGACATTTGCAGAGGGGTGGTATTCCGCTTGCTTATGACAGGGTCCTCGCCACCCAATTTGGCGTAAAAGCCTTTGAAATGGTAATGGAAAAGAAATTTGGTGAACTGGTTGTATATAACCATCCTAAAATATGTTCTGTTCCTTTTAGAGATGCCACACAAAAAGAGAAACTTGTTGAGCAGGATTCAAACCTTATTCATACGGCCAAAGGCATAGGAATTTCTTTTGGTGATTAATCCAAAGTAGATTATTACAGAAAAGGTTAACATGTGATTGTTAACCTTTTTTTGTAATATATTCAATTCCAGAAATAAACAGATTCACCATGTAGATAGCAACACAAAGCTGATCAGATTTTTATAATATTACCAGGAACCGCCTGCTCCTCCCCCTCCGAAGCTACCTCCCCCGAATCCACCAAAACCTCCACCACCAAACCCGCCGGATCCTGATGAGAAACTATTATAATGGCCCCTGTGTGAACCACTTATCATACTTCCAAGCAAAAAGGCGGTCCAGAAAGAAGTTTTACGTCCCATAGTGTACTGCTTAGCACGTTGCGCTCTTGAGAACAAAGAAAAGACCACTATCATAATTAAAAATAGAAAAAACCCAACAAGCGAACTATCATTCCCGGAATGGGATTTCTGATATTCATCAGCTGTAAATTCACCCCCGGTAAGTGAAATTAAAGTATTAGTAGCATTATCCAAACCTTTATAATATTGTCCTTTCTTAAACTCCGGAATAACTTCAACCTCCACAATCCTCTTTGCAATAGCATCAGGCACAACTCCTTCGAGTCCATATCCTGTAGAAATAAAGATTTCGCCTCCCTGATTCCCCGTCTTTGGTTTTACAAGTATTAATATTCCGTTGTCCTTTCCTTTCTGACCCAGCCCCCATTTTTCAGCCAGTTGTACGGCATAATCAGCCTTATCATAACCATTTAAAGAAGGAACAACTACAATAGCAATTTGAGTAGATGTTTTTAAAGCAAAATCATCAAGTTTCCTCTCCAGGGATAATATTTCATCCGATTTTAGAAATCCGGCAAAATCATTTACCAGCCTGGGCGGGTTTGGTTTTTCAGGAAAATCCTGTGCCTTAACAGGTATAAGGAAAAGAACCAAAAGCAAAATTGAAAATATTCTATATAATTTCATACGAAAATTATTTTTCACCAAATGATATCTCATCTGACAATTCATTAACATCATCAAGCTGATATGGAAAATAACTCATCAAGGCCTCTCCAGTCATTTGAATACCATGAACCAAACCTTTACTGAAATCACCTTCCTTGAAAAAAGATAACATTTCAGCTTTAATATTATCCCAAAAATCTTCAGGAGTTACCTGGTTAATTCCTGCATCACCTAATATTGCGAACATTTTATCATCAACTGCCAAATAAAATAATACTCCATTTCTAAGTTTTGTTTCATGAACTTTCAATTTCTCAAAAATATAAGCAGCCCGATCCAGGACATCTTCCTTACATTTTGTTTCCAGGTGTACCCTGATTTCACCTGAGGTGTTTTTTTCTGCTTCTAAAATAGCATTGGTTATAAGCAGTTTATCGTCTTCCGTGAAAAAATATTCTGGTTTCATAACTAAAATTCTACTTTTGGAACTTCTTTGGCTGATTCCTCAGCCTTAAAATAGGGCTTTGATTCAAAATTAAAAATTTTGGCAGTAATCAAAGTTGGAAAACGTCTGATATATGCATTATAATTCTGAGTAACTTCATTAAACTTTTTACGTTCCACAGCAATCCGGTTCTCTGTTCCTTCCAACTGAGCCTGCAGTTCCAGAAAGTTTTGATTAGCTTTTAAATCTGGATATCTTTCAACCACCACCATCAGTCTTGAAAGAGCAGAACTTAATCCATCCTGAGCGGCCTGAAATTGTTGCATAGAAGATGCATCCAGATTTGTCGGATCAATCTGTACAGAGGTAGCCTTTGCTCTGGCTTCAATCACTCCTGTTAATGTTTCTTTTTCAAAATCTGCATATCCCTTAACAGTACTAACCAGGTTGGGTATCAGGTCAGCTCTGCGTTGATAAACATTCTCAACCTGCGCCCACTGAGAAGCAACCTGTTCATCCTTTGTCACCATTTTGTTATACCCACAACCCGAAAGAAACGGGATGAGGAGGAGTAACCATAATTTTCCGGATTTTTTTAATATTCTCATTATACTAATTTATTATGTTTTTATGTATGCAAAATTAATCAAAACAACTATCATTTCAAAAAAATAAAAACCACATGATAAAACAAACTAATTATCTAAGGAGTCATATAATATGGTTTTGACCGGAATTTAAAGAAGCTTGAGTAAAAATTCCTGGGAAACTTTTTAATATAGGTATTATGCATTCTCACCTTTAAATTATAATCTTTCCAATCCCTCAATATAAGCTTTTGCACAGCTTCCAGACGTTCAACTTTCCTAAAAACATCCGAAGCTAAATCAATGCAGTTATTTGATAGAAATAGCCCCAGATTATTTACGAGATAATCTATCTGCTTTTGCTTTTCCCTTTCAGCCCTGAACTGTTCAAAATCGTAATCACTAACTTCTTTTGGCTCACTGATATTTGGTAAGAGATAATTTATTAATGAATCAGTATTTCCGTTACATTTCCCACTAATCTCATTCAGTAAATCATTAAGAATAAGCTGCTGATCAAAATATTTTTTTTCAATATTAAAATATGCCTTATTTACCCGGTTCTCAGAGCTTTTCATTTTTTTTATGGTTGATCTGCCCGAAAATAAACCAGCGAGAAGCAAAAGCATTATAGTACTATAGATTATTCCTGAGCTTTTCATTATTTAAGGCTTATACAAAAAACTGTTATTATTTAAAGTAGTCCTAAAAAATATAATTCCTGGTTTTTATAGGATACCTTAAAACAGTATTTACAAAATTAGCATAAGTTTAATAAGGAATTTATATTTTTGAAGTAAATTTAAACCCTGGCCGTATAAACTATATTCATTATGAAAAACACCTCTATCTTTGAATTTCAGAAAGCTATAAAAACAGGAATACCCAAAATTTTACCAGCCCCAAAAATCCGGGACCCAAAAATAAACCATGCACCTGTAAGAGCAGATCTTCTCTCCAAAGAAGAAAAGGAACTGGCCCTGAAAAATGCTCTAAGGTATTTTGATCCTGAACATCACTCAATACTGGCACCAGAATTTGCCCGGGAATTAAAAGATTACGGTAGAATTTATATGTATCGGTTCAGGCCTGATTATAAAATCACAGCCAGATCCATCTTTGATTTCCCACATAAATCCATACAGGCAGCATCCATTATGCTAATGCTGAGTAATAATCTGGACAATGAAGTAGCCCAACATCCACATGAGTTAATAACCTATGGTGGCAATGGAGCAGTTTTTCAAAATTGGGCCCAATATTTACTCACTATGCAATACTTATCCCAAATGACTGATGAGCAAACTCTTGTCTTGTATTCAGGTCACCCTTCCGGTCTTTTTCCTTCCCATAAAGATGCACCCAGGGTCGTAATTAGCAATGGCATGGTGATCCCTAATTATTCATCTAAAGAAGATTGGGAAAGATTTAATGCACTGGGAGTAAGCCAGTACGGACAAATGACAGCAGGATCGTTCATGTATATTGGCCCCCAGGGGATTGTCCATGGAACAACTATCACCCTATTAAATGCAGGAAGAAAAATAATGAAAAAGGGCGAAGAGGATTTTGGCGGGAAAATATTTGTTACTTCAGGCTTAGGAGGAATGTCAGGGGCACAACCCAAAGCCTCAGTTATTTCCGGTGTAATTTGTGTAGTTGCAGAAGTTAATCCCAAAGCAACAGAAAAACGATTTAAGCAAGGATGGGTGGACGAGGTTTTTAAAGACCTGGACAAATTAATAGAACGAATTCAAATTGCCCGGAATAAAAAAGAAGTAGTATCTATTGCTTATCAGGGGAATATAGTTGATTTATGGGAAAAACTTGCTGCCAAAAAAATACATATTGACCTGGGCTCGGATCAAACATCACTGCATAACCCACTGGCAGGAGGCTACTACCCTGTTGGCTTATCACTTGAAGAATCCAATAAAATGATGGCTGCCAGCCCTGATTTATTCAGAAAAAAAGTTCAGGAGTCTTTACGCAGACAAGTGAAAGCAATAATTAGCCTGACTGACAAAGGAATGTACTTTTTTGATTATGGAAATGCATTTCTTCTCGAATCAGGAAGAGCAGGGGCTGATATCTTTAAAGCTGATAAAAAATATAGATACCAGTCTTATGTTCAAGATATTATGGGCCCTATGTTTTTTGATTACGGCTTTGGCCCTTTCCGTTGGGTTTGCACATCTTCTGATCCTGAAGACTTAAAAATTACTGATAAACTGGCATTGGAAGAAATGGTAAAAATTGCCAAAACTGCCCCAAATGAAATCAAAAATCAATTACAAGACAATATTTTATGGATTCAAAATGCAGGAAAAAATAATTTGGTTATTGGTTCCCAGGCACGCATTCTTTATGCTGACTATGAAGGAAGAATGAAAATTGCAAAAAGATTTAATCAGGCAGTAAAAGAAGGTATAATTAGTGCCCCTGTTGTTCTTGGCCGGGATCATCACGATGTATCAGGTACAGATTCACCCTACAGGGAAACATCTAATATTTATGACGGTTCAAGCTTTACTGCAGATATGGCAATCCAGAATGTAATTGGTGACGCATTCAGAGGTGCAACCTGGGTTTCAATTCATAACGGAGGTGGTGTTGGATGGGGTGAGGTTATAAACGGAGGTTTTGGAATGGTTCTGGATGGAAGCGATGATACAGAAAGAAGATTAAAACAAATGCTACATTGGGACGTAAACAATGGTATTAACAGACGAAGCTGGGCAAGAAATAAAGAGGCTATCTTTACCATTAAAAGAGAAATGGAAAGGGAACCCTTGTTAAAAGTAACATTGCCTAATTCAGCTAATGAAAATTTAATTAAAGATGCAGTACAAAATATTTTCAAATAAATATAAGCCCATATTGGCTTTTCGAAAAGGGATTAAGTACTTATTGCCAGGAGTTGTTGCAATAGTTTTTCTTTTTTTTATCAGCTGCGAAGCCTTTGATGACGAAGCAAACACACTTGAAGGCGTCTGGAACTGCACCGAAAACAGTTCTGAATATGGATATCAGGCTTATGAAGTGTATATTTCCTACCTGAAAAATGACAGCAGCCAGATTGGCATCGATAATTTCTACAATTTGGGCAATGGTAAAGTTGCTGTTGTGGATATTGACATATGGGATTTAGAACTGAGTACTCAGACTATTGATGGTTTTATAATTACCGGCAGCGGAACTATTTCAGGTGATCTTAAAAAGATAGATATAACTTATCAGGTTGATGATGGTTCCGGAACAATTGATTTTGTTACTTCAAGCTACGAGAAATAGTGGAATATAAGCCATATGATTTACTCTGAAAAAAACAACTCATAAGGCTTACCTATCAGGGACCTGAGTTCCTCAATGCCAATATTCCTGCTTCTTCGGAATAGTTCACGTCTATCAAAGCTAACAAGAATAGTTGGTACAGCGAATATAGAATTCTGACCGGAGATTTCGGGTGTTTTGTGAATATTTACATAAAACATTTTCACTTTTGGAAAATCTTCTATTAGTAAATCATGCACTTTAGGTTTCAACACCTTACATACATTACAATCATCGTGGGAAAAATAAAACAAGCCAGCCTCAGCATTAACTTTTGCCTCCTCAAATTCTTTTTCGGAGTTTATTTCTGCAATCATTTTCACTATTTATAGGTACCGTTTCTTAGCATCATCAACATACAGTTTTCCAGAACTTCAATGCCTGCCTTTTTAGCTAGCATTTGCAGTTCAGGATTTTCTGTACCAGGATTAAAAATAATCCTATAGGGTTTCAAACCAATTATGTAATCATAAAAACCTTTTTGACGTACAGGGCCAATATACAATGATACTGTATCTACATCATTGATCTCAGGCATTCCAATAAGGATTTTTACATCTCTTATCTTTCCTTTTCTGAAACCTACAGCAACAACTGAATATTTATTAACCCTAAGGTCATTAACTGCCTTGAAGGAAAATCTCCATGGCTTTGGACTGGCTCCAAGAACAACTGTGTTATTCATCAATCTTTAATAAATAAATAATGATTTGAAGATGCAAAGGTTAAAAATTATTTTTTTTTAAGCAAGACAACAGCCCTCGAAGAAACTCCCTCCTCCCTGCCAACAAAACCTAATTTTTCCGTAGTAGTAGCTTTTACTGAAATTTGTCCGGGTTCAACACCCATCTGTTCAGCCAAAACCTGCTTCATAGTAACAATAAAATTTTTGATTTTGGGATTTTGCAGACAGATCGTACTATCTATATTTACAATTGAATATCCTTCATCATCTATAATCTGAGTAGCTTTTTGAAGTAGAATTTTACTATCAATACCTTTGAATTCAGCTTCAGTATCAGGAAACCAGGTTCCTATATCCGCTAAACCGGCAGCTCCAAAAAGGGCATCAATAATTGCATGGATCAAGACATCACCATCGGAATGACCTACAGTTCCCTTTGAGTGGTCAATAACAATGCCCCCCAGACAAAGATTATATCCTGCCTGGAGTTTATGCACATCATATCCGATTCCTACCCTGAATGACACAAAATAAAATTTCTATTGTTTGTTAAATGAATCAAAATCAAAAGCCAGTGTAAACCTTAAAGTATTTGACAATGGGTGATTATGCTGAATGGGAATAAGATAAGCGAAGTCCAGTGAAAAAACATTCAATTTCAGACCAAGCCCAACAGTAAAAAATTTTCGGTTCCCTTTTGTTTCGTGTTCATAAAAGTAGCCCCCTCTTATAGCAAATACTTTATTATACCAATATTCAAGTCCAATTGAAAAAGCAATCTCATGAAGCTCTTCAGAAGCGCCACCCGGTGCATCATAAAAGGACTGATACATTCCAACAGGAACTGAAACATTTGGGTCTTTCCCTGCTTTTATAATCTGCTCACCAGGCTGAATAATATTCCCATCCTCTAAAGTATCACCAGGCTGCCAGTAAACCGGAGGTGTTGGAACAAGCAATTTGTTAAGGTCTGCAAATAAAGAAATAGAATTATACTCATCTAAATCAAGGGCAAAAACACCACCAATTCTAAGATTTGTAGGAATAAAATTCGGATCCTGGTCATCGGTATAAGATATTTTTGTTCCTATATTAGAAATATTAATACCAAAACCTGCATTACCATCCATACCTGAAATTTTTATTGGATGATTATAATATGTAGCTATATCAGCTGCAACTGCCATACCCGGTTTTGTCTCAGCACCACCAACAGTGGTCCCCCCTGTTAAGTTTGAATAAATGTATCTAAAAACAAGACCACCTGATATGTAATCAGAAAATGCCCTGGAATATCCAACATCAAAGGAAAACTCATTTGGATTAAAATTCATCGTGGTATTCCCATATTCATCCGTAAAATTAATATTCCCAAGCGAGAAATACGTCAGAGAAGAACTAATCACCTGCTTATCGTCAAATCTATAATAACCCGACAAATAAGCAAGGTTAATATCTCCAATAAGATTCCTTAGCCAGGGTGAATAAGAAATACCAACGCCTCCTTTTCCTTCGATAAATGCAAATTTGGCTGGATTCCAATGTTGCGAACTCACATCCGGCGAAGTTGCCGCACCTACATCTCCCATTCCTCCTGATCTTGAATCCGGAGCTATAGTTAAAAACGGAACGG
>JAOZKQ010000276.1 GCA_029935275.1 Bacteroidales bacterium
TGAGCATTGAAGGTATGGAACAGGAGGAGCAACAGGAGCAACAGGAACAACAGGAACAAGCTATATTGCAGGATGTGAATTTGCCGGAAGAAGAACAATCTCAGCTTGAACCGGGTGAAGAACAGCCCCGGGCCTTTGCCAAAGGTGGAGGGAAAGAAACTTTGTACAGGGTTACCGTACGTAGCCAGGTTTCTCTTATTGGGATTATGGATAAAAAGGCCAACCTTATCATTAGTATTAATACTCTGTTGGTTACAGGCTCACTTGGCCTGTTAACCGGTTCTTTCTTCTATGAATTGCAGCATAGCAAATTAGAGATTTTTAATCATGTACCTCTAGTTGTGTTGTTGGTTTCTTCTGTTATAGCCATGACCCTTGCCATACTTTCAACCAGAATGGATCTAAGCATTAAGAAGTTTCAGGAAAGGTTAAGCCCTTTGCAATTTACTTTGAGCCATGATAATAAGATGCCGCTGGATGAATTTCTTCAAACTATGGAAAATGTATTATCTTCTAATGAATTGATATATGAAACCCTGAATACTGATATGTATTTTCTGAGTAAGGTAATTGCCAGAAAGTCTTATTTTTTGAACATTTCTTATATCGTGTTTGTATTAGGCCTGGTTGGTGCTGTGGGCTTGTTTTTACTATTAAATATGTAATGTATTTTTATGAATAAAAAGATATTAGACCATATCCGAAGTAAAAAAGGATTTATTTCTGATATGGATGGGGTTATATATCATGGAAACAGAATTCTTCCTGGGGTAAAGGAGTTTGTTTCATGGTTAAAAAGAGAGAATAAAAAATTTCTTTTTTTGACAAATTCGAGTGAAAGGACACCAAAGGAATTACAGGAAAAGCTTGCCAGGATGGGAATTAGTGTGGAAAAAAATGTGTTTTATACCAGTGCACTGGCTACTGCCCAGTTCCTGTCTGCACAGAAACCCAAAGGTACAGCATTTATTATCGGGGAGGCAGGTTTGATCAATGCTATGTATAATGTGGGTTATACAATGAATAATATTGATCCGGATTATGTTATTGTTGGAGACGGGCATGGTTATAGTTATGAGAAAATTGAGCATGCAGTTAATTTGGTTATAAGAGGGGCTAAGCTGATTGGTGCAAATCCGGATATTTCAGGACCAGTTGAAAATGGAATTGCACCATCTACAAAAGCACTGGTTGCCCCCATTGAGATGGCAACTGGCAGGAATGCCTATTTTGTTGGTAAGCCCAATCCTTTAATGATGCGGATTGCATTGAAAAAACTAGGCTGCAGAAGAGAAGAAACAATTATTATTGGCGACCGTATGGATACAGATATTATTTCAGGTATTGAATCTGAGATTGAAACTTGTCTGGTAATGAGTGGTATATCAGATAAGAATACAGCTGAGCAATTTCCTTATTGTCCACATTATATATTGAATGGAGTGGGGGAGATACCCTCCTGAGGAGGCATTCATTTTTCTACTAATTTTATGATAATTAATTATAGATGAAAGATAATATTTACAAAATGTTCCCTTCTCCTTCTGATTTAATGAATAGAACGATATATGTGGAGAGTCAGCCGGGATTAAATATTAACAACCATATTCATACTCCTTTTTCGTTCAGTTCATTTTCTGATATGGAAGAGGTTTTTGAACTTGCTGCCAGGGAGCATATTAATGTTCTTGGAATCAATGATTTCTATACGGCTGATGGCTATACTGAATTCAAGGATATGGCATTTAAATCGGGTGTTTTTCCTGTTTTTAACATGGAATATATAGGATTGCTGAAAGAAGAGCAGGCAGGGGATGTGCGGGTGAATGATCCGAATAATCCCGGGCGTACTTATCTTACGGGTAAAGCTTTTAAATTTCCTTTTAAGCTTGAAGCTACTTATGCTGATATGTTGGATAAGGTAATAGATGAAAGCCAGTTGCAGGTAAAAGAAATGGTTGAAAAAACAAATAACTATTTTTCCTCTCTGGGCTTGCAATTTACTTTTTCTTATACAGAAATAAAGAAACGCTTTGCTAAAAACCTGGTTAGGGAACGACATCTTTCCAGGGCTATCCGGGTAGCAGTTTTTGAGAGCTTTGATGATGCTGAGAAAAGGCAGACCATATTTGAAAAAATACTAAATATGGAGGTGGATGAGCAATTGTTGTCGAATGAATCTGGCCTGGAAAATGCAATTAGATCAAAGTTATTGAAAAAAGGGGGTTATGCTTTTGTAGAAGAAACAGAATCTTCTTTCCTGCCGGTTGCTGAACTGGTAAAATTGATATTAAATGCAGGGGGAATTCCTACTTACCCTGTATTGCTGGATGACCCTGAAGGTAATTTTACAGAGTTTGAAAGCGATTGGGAGAAGCTTTATAAAAGATTAATATCATTGGGTATTTATGCTGTTGAATTAATTCCCGGTAGAAATGATAAAAAGATACTGACTGATTTTGTGAATTTCTTTGATGAAAAAGGGTTTGTTGTTACATTTGGTACGGAACATAACACTCCGGATATGCAAGCCTTAACAGTAAAATGCCGGAATGGGGTAGAGCTGGGTGAAGCTGTACAGCTTATCCAATACAGAGGAGTTTGTGTCCTTGCTGCTCATCAGTACCTGCTTGCACATGGGGAAGAAGGTTTTACTGATAAAGATGGTGTCTGCCGGATTTCTGAAAAAGAGGATTTCGAGAAGCTTGGTAGCCTGGTTTTGCAGGAATTTTTTAGTGTTTTAAAATAAATATAATTCAATGACTCCGGAACAAATATATTTTGAACTGATTCCTGCTGTAAGGGCTATGATTTCAGGCGATTATCCCAATATTACTAATTTTACATATAAAGATTCTTTGAATTTTTTTCCGGAATCAGTAAATAATCATCTGGAATGGAAGAAAAATCATGAGAAGATTATTTCATTTTATATTGAAGAAACAGGTGATATTGCTCAAATACTTAATGAAATTCGGATCTTTTCCCAAACTTTAACAGTAGCTCAGAAGTCGATGCCTGTATGGATATATTTAAAGTCTTATGGCTTGATTCATTCGCTTGGATTACCTGATCTCTCTCTAAAAGATGATGATGGCCAGGTGTTTGGCAAAACATGGGATCGTCTGCTGGGAAGACTAGCTTTTAAAGTAGTAATGGTTACGGGTGGTGCGCAGGGTTTTGGTGCCGGTATTGCTGCCAGCGCATTTGAGCAGGGCGCCCATGTGGTAATTGCTGATATGAACCGGGAAAAAGGTGAAGAATTAGTTGAAAAATATAATGCCGGAAATCATCCAAACAAAATGATTTTTGTACAGGCAGACATTTCAAATTCAGAATCTGTTAAAGATCTGATGCTGGAAACGGTAAAGACTTTCGGTGGCCTTGACATATTGATAAGTAATGCAGGGGTTTTGCGGGCCGGTGGCCTGGATGAACTGAGTGAAGCAGATTTTGACTTTGTTACTAAAGTAAATTATAAAGGCTTTTATTTGTGTACAAAATATGCATCTAAGCTAATGAAAGCTCAAAACAGAGAGCAAAAAATCTGGTTTTCGGATATAATTCAGGTTAATTCAAAATCAGGTCTTCAGGGTAGTAATCGTAATTTTGCATATGCAGGGAGTAAATTTGGGGGCTTAGGCCTGGTTCAGTCCTTTGCATTGGAACTGGTTGAAGATAGAATTAAGGTTAATGCAGTTTGTCCGGGTAACTTTTTTGATGGTCCACTCTGGTCTGATCCTGAAAATGGATTATTTGTTCAGTATTTACGGGCAGGAAAGGTGGAAGGGGCAAAAACCCTGGAAGATGTAAGATCTTTCTATGAAAGCAAAGTGCCCATGAAAAGGGGAGTTACAGTGGATGATGTAATGACAGCCATTTATTATGCAATTGAGCAAAAGTATGAAACTGGTCAGGCTATTCCGGTTACCGGAGGACAGGTAATGAGGTAATAT